>NZ_BADY01000030.1:0-25622 GCF_000241185.1 Pseudoalteromonas sp. BSi20495 | reverse complement strand
GGTACGGATAGTAGTGGGTTCTTACAATATGATAAACAGGTATATGGTTGAATCATTATCAAATATTATTAGGTAATAGTTTCTTTAATAAATATAAATACAGCCATAGCCACCCCGAAATATTGGCTGAAGACACCAATTACATTGGTGCCTTCAATTGATTCAGGCAGCGCGTATTTAGTATTTATGGAATTAAAAACCTTCCAACACTATTTTGCCAATAGAGCGACCTTCTTCAAGTTCTGCGTGTGCAATACGCAGGTTAGCCGCATTTATAATGCCTAAATTTTTACCAATCGTTGTTTGAATATGGCCCTGATCAATTAACTCAGCAACATGATTTAATAACTTGCTTTGCTCAATTAAATCTTTGGCATTAAACATTGAGCGGGCAAACATAAATTCCCAATGTAGCGATAAGCTCTTCATTTTTAATTTACTCACATCTAATGACTCAGGATCGTCAATCATTGCAATTTTACCAAATGGTGCAATTACCTCCGTATACGCTTCAAAGTAAGTATCAGTACTGTGCAGACTTGCTACATGTGTTACCGATCCAATGTTTAATGCGTCAATTTGAGCCGGTAATGGTTTTGTATGATCAACGACATAATCTGCGCCTAGTTTTTTAACCCATGCTTGAGAGCTTTCGCGCGATGCAGTGGCAATCACCGTTGCGCCAGTAATCGCTTTAGCAAGCTGAATAAAAATAGAGCCAACGTCGCCTGCGGCACCTGTTACTAAAATAACTTCGTCTGATTTTGTTTTTGCATCAGCTGCTTGTTTTACAATGTTTAAATGCTCAAATAATAATTCGTACGCTGTTATTGCAGTAAGGGGTAATGCAGCAGCTTCAGCATCGTTTAAGCTTTGTGGTTTGAACCCTACAATGCGCTCATCCACTAATTGAAATTCTGCATTACTACCTGGGCGGGTAATATCACCTGCGTAATAAACCGCATCGCCCGGTTTAAATGCCGTTACAGCTTCACCTGTTGCAACAACTTCACCAACGGCATCCCAACCAATAACTTTTACTTCACCGTTTGTTGGTGGCATATATAGGCGCACTTTATAATCGGCTGGGTTAACTGCAATAGCTTTAACTTTAATTAATAAATCGCGACCTGTTGCAACTGGCTGTGGTAATTCAACATCAATTAACGATTCAGGATTAGAAACAGGAAGAGATTTTTTATAACCAATGGCTTTCATAATAAGTGTCCTAATTTGTTTATATATAAGGTGCAAGCCATGCTTTGGCTAGCTGATGGATATATAGTAGACCTTGCTTTAATATAGATAAACCGCATAATTGTTGAATCATTATCAAATAAAAATAGATAATATGAACATAGAAGATTTAAAACTTATTTTAAAAGTAGCTGAGTTTAGAAGTATTACGCTCGCAGCTGCTAAGTTAGATATGCGTACAGCCACAGCAAGCGCTGCTATTAAACGTGTTGAGGCAGCTCTTGGTAGTGAGCTATTTGTTCGTACAACACGTCATTTAAGGTTATCGGCTGCTGGGGAGCGCTACATACCACAATGTGAGCAGGCTTTAGCTGTACTTGAGCTTGCAAAGCAAAATCTAAAAGGTGAGCATGACGAAATTGAAGGGGAGTTGCGCGTTGCCCTTTCATCTGACTTAGGCCGTAACTTAGTGATCCCATGGGTTGATGAACTCA
This sequence comes from Pseudoalteromonas sp. BSi20495, assembly GCF_000241185.1. Taxonomy (NCBI): domain Bacteria; kingdom Pseudomonadati; phylum Pseudomonadota; class Gammaproteobacteria; order Alteromonadales; family Pseudoalteromonadaceae; genus Pseudoalteromonas; species Pseudoalteromonas sp. BSi20495. The sequence goes on along the minus strand of NZ_BADY01000030.1, from coordinate 23,931 downwards.
TGGACACTTATCCAAAGCTAAGTTTAAGAACGCATATAAGTGATAGTAATATCGACTTTTACCGTGACTCAGTTGATATAGCGCTTCGTTATGGCTCGCCTAATGATGCTAGCGTTTATGGATTCAAAATTTGTAACGTACCGCGCTTGTTATGTGCAACTGACGAATATCTCTTACAAAACGGAACTCCCGTGCATCCTGATGATTTAGCATCGCATCAAGGTTTGTTTTATCAGTTGCAGGATATTATAAATAATACGTGGGAATTCAGTGATGGTGAGTCAAAATATAAAGTTAAAATGAATGGCAGACGCGCCTCAAACGATGGCGATTTAGTAAGGCGCTGGTGCGTTGCGGGTAAAGGCTTGGCTGTTAAGTCGGCTCTTGATATGGCCGACGATTTACTCAATGACAGGGTGGTTACTGTAATGCAAGATTATCAACATGTTAATGGTGAACTCTGGCTTATTTGCCCAAGTAGGCAGTCAATAACCCCAGCGGTGCGTTTACTACGTGATGCATGCAGAGCAAAATCCCAAGCTATTTTGCAGCAGTTGGTAAATAAAGGAATTATTGATAAAAGCGTATTAAAGGATTAATACGCAATCAGATCAACTTAGCTTTTCATTAAAAAACTCAACGGTACGTTGCCATGCAAGTTCGGCATTGTCTTTATCATAGCGACCTGTCGAGTCGTTATGAAATCCATGATTTGCCCCTTTATACATATGCATAGTGTACTCAACGTTATTAGCTTTTAAATCTTGTTCGTACTGTGGCCACGACGCGTTTACACGTTTATCTAGCTCGCCCAATTGAATCATTAATGGTGCTTTAATATTTTTACGTAAACTTTCACTGGCTGGGGTGCCGTAAAAAGGCACGCCTGCGCTGATTAAATTACTGTCTACTGCCGCTAAATAATTAACAATGTAGCCACCAAAACAAAAACCGACAGCGCCTAACTTACCGTTACTGTTAGCATGCGATTTTAAAAAGTGTGCTGCGGCTACAAAATCGTTTTGAATTTTAGCGCGATCCATGTTTTTTTGCATAGCGCGTCCTTCATCATCGTTGCCAGGGTAGCCACCCAGTGGAAATAGCGCATCGGGTGCAAATGCAATAAAGCCTACCTTCGCTAAGCGTCTTGCTACATCCTTTACGTATGGGTTTAACCCACGGTTTTCGTGTATCACGAGTACAACAGGAAGCTTACCTTCTATGTTTTTAGGGGTTGCTAAGTAACCTTTGCCTTTACCGTGCCCGTCCGGCGAATCGAATTCTTCGTATGTTGCTTTAATATCATCGTCATTAAACGACACTTGTTCAGCCAATGCGTAATTAGGTAATAATGCTGATGTAAGTACAGCCATCGAAAAGCCAAGAGCAGCAAGGCCACCGAGTTTTTTCATAAAAGTACGTCGGTCCATTAAATCGTGGGCGTATTCGTCATACCAATCAAAGGCTTCTTGAGGAATGTGATCAGAAGGAGATGTATTCATGGCTGTTCCTTAACTTTATTATGTCTATTTATTATTTAAATACCATAACGTATTAGGGATAAAAAACGAGCAATATTTCTCTCAATTATTAGGATTGTTAATAAATCCTGCTTGTTAAACAATGAGTAGTAGAGACAGTCTTAGCAAATAGGTGAATATTATTTTTAAGTCTAAAATAAAAAGACTCGGCATATAATATGCCGAGCTTTTTTGGTTGGGATGTTACTTAATTTAGCTATTAGTAGGCGCTGGTTGGGCATCTACTAGTGGTGGCTTGCCACGCATTTTACGAACTAATCGTTTAGCATCTTCTAGTGCAACATACTGGCACGGTATAAGTATCAGTGTAATTACTGTGGCAAATAACACACCAAAAGCAAGTGATACAGCCATCGGGATAACAATTTTAGCTTGTAAACTCGTTTCAAAAATAATTGGCATTACACCAATAAAGGTAGTGATTGAGGTGAGTAATATTGCTCTAAAGCGACGAGCACCGGCTTGCATTACAGCATCCTTAATCGAAACACCTTCAGCGCGGGCTTTGTTTACAAAATCAACCATAACGAGGGAATCATTTACGACCACACCCGCTACAGCAATAATGCCAAACATCGATAAGCTACTCATGGTCATACCTAAAATCATATGGCCAAACATAGCGCCCACTACACCAAACGGAATAACCGACATTATAATAAGTGGCTGCGAGTAAGAGCGAAGTGGAATCGCTAATAAGGCAAATATAATCATCATTGATATACCAAAGTCACGAAGCTGTTCTGAAGCGCTATCCATTTCTTCTTGAATGCGCCCAGCTACATCACTTGTAACGCCAGGGTAGCTTTTAAGTAATGTTGGTAAGTATTCGTCACGAATTTCCTCAGCAATCGCAAATGGTTCGGCTTGGTCGGTATTTACCGCAGCCCATACGTTTACAGTGCGTTTAGAGTTTTCGCGGCGAATACGGTTTACACCGTCAACCAGCTTAACTTCGGCTACTTCACTTAGCGGTACTTCAGCGCCTGTAGGTGTAATAATACGCACACTTGCTATGTCACTTATTGAGTTACGTTCGTCTTCTGGATAGCGGATCATGACTTTAATTTCTTCGCCTTCACGCAATATTCGCTGCGCTTCTAAGCCGTAGTAACTAAAGCTAACTTGCGACGCTACATCAGCAAGCGTTAATCCCATGCTATAAGCGAGTGGTTTTAAATCAAGTTGCACTTCGTCGGTAGCGCTTTGCATTGAATCGTTTACGTCGCCAACGCCTTCCATTGTTTGTAATTTGGCTTTTAATTTACCAGCCACTTCTTTTAGCTCGTCAGCATTTTTGCCTTCAAGTTTAAAGCTAACGTCGCCATCATCTCGACCGCCATTCATTATACTGTCTTGAATGGTCATGGTTTTAATGCCTGGTAGGGCGGGCATTTGCTCGCGCCATAACGCACTTAGGGCAAAGGTATCGATAGGGCGTAAATCAGGCTCTACTAAAATGGCCATAATATTTGCTTGCGTTCGCCCGCGCAGACTTACCGATAAATCGCGGATCATCGGTTTACCGTATTGCTCTTGTAGTTGCTGATCGACCTTTAACAACACGCTTTCTATTTTACGTGCGGTTTCAAGTGTTGCTTGCTCAGATGAGGCAAGGTTCATCTCTATATCAATACGTGGAAAGTCGTGCGGTATTTTAGGGTTTGGTACAAACTTAACTAAACCACCTGCAAACATACCTGCGCTTACAATAAGCAAACACATAAAGCCAACAATTACGGTATAGCGGTAGTGAATACAGCGGCTAACAAATGGAAGGTAGTAGTTATTCACAAAGCCTTTTAAACCACTATCAATCACCATACGTAAGCGATGTAATAGGTTTTTAGGATTTGGTTTACGTGGGTTCATTGCTGCAATATGCGCAGGTAAAATTAGTTTTGATTCAATGAGTGAAAAAATCAAACATAAAATAATAACGCCACCAATTGCCTTAGAAAAAGCAGCGCCAGGGCCGGTTGCGAGTGTTTGAGGTAAAAATGCCGCAATAGTTGTTAGTACACCAAAGGTTGCTGGCATCGCAACGCGTTTAACACCGCGTACAACGTTATCAAGTGTGTGGCCGTATTTTTCTATTTCGGCACTGGCTGACTCGCCCACAACTATGGCGTCATCAACAACAATCCCGAGTACAAGTATAAAGGCAAAAAGAGAGGCTAGGTTAATTGTTACATCTAAAAAGCCAATAGGCATAAACAAAAAGGCGCCCAGAAAAGACACCGGTAAACCCATCATTACCCAAAATGCTAAGCGTAGCGGTAAAAATAGTGCCAGCACTATCATTACTAACAAGCCACCCCAAATCATGTTATCGACCATCATATCGAGTCGACCTTCAAGGTAGTAAGTTAAATCAACAATAGGAGAGAGCTTAACGCCTGCAGGTAAAAGTGGCTCTTTAGTTGCCATGTAGCTTTTAAGTACTTTTGCTACATCGGTAATGTCTTGATCTTTTGATGCGTTTACTTCAAACGAGAGTGAATTTTTACCATTATATTTTGAATATTGTAGACCTTCTTCAAAGCCATCATTAATAGTTGCAACATCGCCTAAATAAATTTGTGCGCCATCAGCAAGGGTAATAAGTGGCAGTTTTTCAAACTCAAAACCACGGTAGGCCTGTTTTTCAACACGCATCGAAATATAACCATTTTCAGAGCGTATTTGCCCCGCCGACATATTTGCCGAAAAGTTTTGCACGGCGCCTGCAATATCTCTAAATGTTAATCCGTACTCGCGTAGTTTATCAGGGCTGACTTCTATACCAATTTCGTATTCTAAGCCGCCGTTAAAATTAACAAGGTTAACGTGAGGCAGTGCTTGTAACTCGTCTTTTATATCGTTGCCAAGCTCTTTTAACTGGTAGTTACTCATGTCGCCGTAAAGCGCGAGTATCATTACTTCTTGCTCAAATTTATCGCGGCGCACAACAGGGCGTTCCATCCCTGCAGGAAAGGTGTTTATTGAATCAACTTGTACTTTAATTTCATCAAGTACTTCTTGTGGATTGTATTGTTCTTCTATTTCAATCCAGGCTTGTGAAAAACCACGGTTAGAGTAAGTAATTAGGCGTTTAATGCCTTCAATACCTTCGAGGTTTTCCTCAACTTTTATGGTTATGCCTTCTTCAACCTCTTGCGGGGCTGCACCTGGGTAAACTGCTTGTACGCTTATCCAGTTGCTTTCAAACTGTGGGAACATTTGTTTGCGAATGGTCATCGCCATTAAAATACCGCCCACTAATATAAATATCATTAGTAGGTTGGCTGCAACGGGATTTCGGGCAAACCATGCTATTAACCCTGTTTCACGAGTGTTCATGATTATTCCTCTTTCAGCGCAAGTTGAGTTACATCAGTTTTATCAGGCGCAATATCTTCAATTTTTACTGCCATACCTTCAGTTGGGTATTCAAGCGCTGAGGTAACAATTTGCTCGCCATTGTTTAACCCTTGGCTGGCTATAATCATGCCGTTTTGTTCGCGTATAATATTGAGGGTTTTAAACGACAATGTTAAATCGTCATTTAAAATTACAATTTTATTATCTTTAACTAAGTGGTGGGCAACAATAATTGCGTTATCAAGCGGGCGACCTTCAATGGTAGCGTTAATGTATGAGCCAAAACGAAGAGGGCGTGTTTTGTCGCCATAAGGTGTTGCAAGTTGTGCTACCAAATAGCTCATGCGGCTTGTTTGATCAACCACACCTTCGGTGCGAATTACTTTGGCTTGCCACATTGTTTGTTTACCTGCGTATTCTGCGTTAAATGTAACATTTGAGCCTACGCCGCCATTTTTTAAATATTGCAGTTCTTGATCGGCAACCGGTAAACGTACCTCTGCAACTGAGGTTGCGCTTAGTGCGCCAAAACTATTACCTGGGTTTACTACTGACCCCAAGCTAATTGTGCGCTCATTAATAATGGCATCATAAGGGGCTTTAATATAAGTACGTTCAAGATTGCGGCTAGCACGTTTAACACTTGCTTGAGCAGAGCGGTAACGCGCTAGTTTTTCGGCCAGTTGTGGTTTACGTAAATAAAGTTCTGAGGCAATAGCGTCGCTTGAGTCTGACTTAATACGCTCCCACTCAGCTTTTGCTACATGTGCTTGTGCGCGTTCTATTTCAAGTGCAGAGCTTGCTTGTGCTAAACCTGCTTGCGCTTCAATAAAGTCTGCCTCGTAATCATTTGCATCAATTCGTGCTAAAATATCGCCTTGCTTTACAAACGCGCCTTCAACAAATTGATCCGATACCGAAATAACTTGCCCGCTAACTTGTGCTATTAGCTCGGTACGATACTTGGGTTTAACAATGCCGTACGATTTAACATCGAGCGTTATAGAATCTAAAAGTACGCTTTGTGTTGCTACTAAAGGACGTAAATCTTGCTCTGGCTTTTCTTCAGGTGGCTGTTTCATCATCTTAAAGGCTATAGCTAGCGCAATGCCGCCTGCTAAAACAGCGATTGGGAGTATTATTTGTTTTGTAGTAGCCACAAGGCATTCCTTCATAATTGGTGGTGACAGAGCAATAATACGCAATAAAGTGTTTACAAGCTGTTTTAAGATGTAACAAAGCATTACATATGTGTGTTACAACTCGCTATGCGACTAATTAAGTTCCTAAAAAGAAATTAAAGTAAGTGTTTTTTATTCAGAGGAAATTATGAAAACCGAATCGATGAATTGCAGGCTAGGCTGCGGCGCATGTTGTATTGCGCCAAGTATTAGTTCGCCTATTCCAGGTATGCCAAATGGTAAAAAAGCCGGAGAGCGCTGTATTCAGCTGGACGAACGTAATTTATGTAAGTTATTTGGTGATGAAAGTCGGCCTAAAGTGTGTAGCGATTTTAGCGCCACGTTTGATGTGTGCGGGTCAACAAACGCGCAAGCCCTAGCGCTTATTACAGAGCTCGAAGAGCTCACTTAGTGAGCTATTAAAATACACATATATTTACACTTATTTATTACTGTGTATTTATTTTAAGTAATTAAAAGCTGCGCTTTTCACGCGAGCAAGCTCTGCGTCTACCGCCAAAGTGTAGGTTTGTGTCTGTTTTTGCAGACGTAAAGCTTGCTTACGTAACGGGCATTGCCCGTCAATAAGGTTCACAAAGACGGTAAAAGTCGCTGGACTCTAAATAATTAAAAGCTGCGCTTTTCACGCGAGCAAGCTCTGCGTCTACTGCCAACGTGGGGGGTGTGTCTGTTTTTGCAGACGTAAAGCTTGCTTACGTTACGCGCATTGCCCGTCAATAAGGTTCACAAAGACGGTAAAAGTCGCTGGACTCTAAATAATTAAAAGCTGCGCTTTTCACGCGAGCAAGCTCTGCGTCTACTGCCAAAGTGGAGGTTTGTGGTTGTTTTGTAGACGTGAAGCTTGCTTACGTGACGGGCATTGCCCATCAATAGGGTTCACAAAGACGGTAAAAGTCGCTGGAATCTAAGTAATTAAAAGCTGCGCTTTTCACGCGAGCAAGCTCTGCGTCTACTGCCAAGGTGTAGGTTTGTGGTTGTTTTGTAGACGTGAAGCTTGCTTACGTTACTAGTTACCAACTATACGTTGCGCTTAACGTATATTGCTCACCGCGCCCTGGTGTACCTGGTATTTCTTCAAACGATTCACCCCATAAATTATCTGCTGCTAACGTAATAAATAAATTTTTCACCATGGGTGGTGTAATTTTTAACGTTAAATGAGTAAATAAAGCATCGTCGTCACTACCGCGCAGTGCATTTTCGTGTTGCTTGCGCCATTCGTTATCTATTCTAAATTCTAAAATATCAGTTGGGTTGTACACAGCGCCAAGTGTTAAACGGTGATCAGGAAAGTTTAACGCGTAAAAGCTGGCATCGATATCGGCTGCGCCGTAGTTTTCTGATTTATGTAAATAGGTGTAGCTTGCTATAAGTTTTGCTGTATCAAAGTGCTTAGTCGCTAAAAATTCAACCCCTGCTGTATCAATATCAACTGGGTTTGCAAAGCGCGCTGAAGTTGAATCAAAATTAAAGGTCCAATCGGTTAAGTTATTATCTTTTCGATAAAAAATAGCCGAGTTTAACTGCCAGCTTTGTTCTTCAAGTAATAAACCTAGCTCCAAGTTTGATGTGGTTTCGCGCTCAAGGTTGTAGTTACTTCTAAATAACCCGCCTGAATCACTGCCGCCAATGGCTGTGTAGCCTGCAACTTGACTCGCCTGCGCGTATGATAAGTAAAGGGTTTGCGCTGTGCCGTCACTATTTTGGGTGTTTAAGCTTATGTCACCAATGGCTGATACCTCAGCATCATCACGATTTGTATCGTCATAGGCTGCGCCTAAACGAAAGATAAGCTGTTGGTTTTTTAGCGCTATTGTGTATTGGGGCAATATACTCAGCTTGTAATACTTTCGTGAGGTAAAGTTGTTTTCAAGTGTGGTTGATTCAATCGAGTCATCAATAAATTGTGCAGAGTAATTTATTGCCAGTGCATCACTTTGTGCATGACGACCCGAAAGTCCAAGCGATTTAACTTCACTTTTATGAAAAGCTTCAAATGCACTAGGATTTTCGCGCGAGTAAATATAGTGATCGTCATGGGTACGATAATAAGCAGATACTTCAAAGTTGCTGTTACCAGCGTAGTTTTGCTTGTGATTAAGTATCCAAAGACGGGTTTCTAAATCTTCAGTTTCGTTAACGCCAAAAGGGGTGTACAAGTTAGGCCAGCCAAAAAACTTATCTTGTGAGCCAAAAAATAAATCTGTTTGGCTGTGCTCGCTAGCTAATTGAACGCGACCCGCTGCACGCGAAAAGTCATGATCGCCATTATCAATGGTGCCATCACTTTGCGAATGAGAATACTCACCTTCAAAGCCCAGAGTATAGTTAACTAAACTATCAAGTTGTGTGTTTTTAGCAGCGTGAATACTTTGCAGATTAAAGTCGTTTGTACCAGTACCAAGGGATACACTACCGCCAGTAATAATCGGTTTCCAACCAAATGAAACCGTACCTACAGAGCTATTCATACCGTAAAGTGCGTTATCGGCACCGGTTAAAACATCCGGGCCGCTTAGCATTTGCGGTGCAATGGGGATTTCAGCAAAATAATGACCAGATTGCGGGTCAAGCAGGGTAGCGCTTCCTACTCTAAAACCGGTGTTTTCGAAAATACCGCCGCGAATAGTTACATCAGCTTGCGCCTCAGCCATATTACGCGATTGAAGGTCAACACGAGGGTCATATTCTAAATTAGAAATAGGTGAGTCGAATGTACCTACTGGCAACTTATTTGCAGTGGGTGATGCTTCAACTGTTATTTTTTCGATTGCCGACTCATCAGATAGCGTATTAGCATTAGCAAATGCAGTAACGCTGCATAATATTGCAGGTATTATAAGGTGTGGTGTGCGATTCATGTGTTTCTCATCATTTTTTATTTGTAGCTGCGGTTACAATTAATTTCAAAGCTTATATTTGAGCATGATAAAATAACTAAATGTAACAGCAGTCATTTTGTGCGCGATTGTACATTAATTTGCTAATAACTGCATTTGATAACCATTTACGTAATACCGACTTTATTAAAAACATGGTCATTCTATCGTATTAAATAGCGCACTCACTGCGTTAAAAATTATTTATATAGAACAACTATATGTCATAATTTTCGCCTTGTTATTGCGCTATTTTCTTGGCGCTATAATAGAACACTATTTTAATGCAATCGGTATAATTACTTATTAGGTAACATTTATAATGGATACTAAAGAATATAATACTATTTACTTTGCTGGTGGCTGCCTGTGGGGCGTACAAGAATTTTTAAAGCACTTACCAGGCGTAATAATTACTGAAGCAGGGCGCGCTAATGGTACAAGCAGAACCACTAACGGCGAATACGATGGTTATGCCGAATGCGTAAAAGTCATTTTTGATTTAAAAGTCGTTAGCCTAAATAAGCTGTATGATTACTTTTTTGAAATTATTGACCCATACAGTATTAATAAACAAGGGGATGACGTAGGCCCTAAATACCGCACTGCCATTTATAGCAAAAACCAAAGCCATTTAGACGCAGCAAGTAATTATATAAACAAGCGCAGTGATGCCGATAAAATTGTGGTGGGGGTAGAGCTGCTAACTAACTACGTGCCAAGCGATCCTGAGCATCAAGACCGACTAACTAATCACCCTGATGATTACTGCCATATACCGCTTGAGTTACTGCATAAGTATAAATCGTAAATTTAACGCGGTGTTTTTTTGTAGACGTGCAGCTTGCTGACGTGACGAGCGCAGCTCGTAATTTAAGATGGAATATAGCGCTATAAATAGTAATTAGAAGCTATCGCTTCTCGCGCAAGCAAGCTTAGCGCCTACAGGTAAAATAAAGCTCAGCGTTTACAGGTAAAGATTAATCGGTGTTTTTGTAGACGTGCAGCTTGCTGACGTGACGAGCGTAGCTCGTAATTACTTAAGTCTGTAAGCCCAAAAATACACACCCACAAAAAAACTCACGTACTGTGAGCTCTTTTAAAACTTACTTATAGCTAATTTTAACTTACTGCTGCTTTTGCGGCGGGAAGTTACTTAATATTTCGCTCACTGTTTTATTAATTGATGCTTCACGTTGTTCTGGCGATTGATTTTTCTTTAATCGACCTTCTTTTGCGCCGCGCCATACAAGCTGGTTAGATTCACGATCTACAATATCAATAATCAGTGTACCCACTTCGTATTCACGCGCAGTTGTATCGCGTTGAAAACCAGTACCCCAATAACCCCAATGCGGGCGGTAGTTTATATTGAAGTTGTCTACTTCAAGCTCTTTATCTACCGATGCATGATAGTTAACAAGTACATCAGCTTGCGCTGCATCAACTAAGCTCATACCTAATGTTTGGCTCAGCTCTGCGTTAACGGCAGTGCGAACACGCTTTTCCATCAGGCCATTAATTTGATAGTTATTTGTGTCTTTAGTTAGGCTGGCGTTTTCTACCCAAGCAAATGTTTTAAAATTACTAAAGTTAGCTGATTTATCGTAATCCCAATCTGGGGTTTGTGTACAGGCTGTAAGAAGTGCTAGCGCTGCAACAATAAGTATATTTTTCATTACGTTTGCTCCAATAAAATGCATTAATTTAAAATAACACACATAGTTTAAATGTGTATTATTTAAACGTCCTATATTTTAGTTTAGTTGGTTTGCCTTAACGGCCAATTAATTGTGTTCAACTTCAATCCAATCTTTTTCATCTACCCAGTTTTGTGCACCGTCTTTTACCGAGCGAATAGGCACAATGTAGTCACAACTTATTTGTGGCTTAACTGAGGCAAATATAGGCACAAAACCAAAGCTTAGTGCGGTTTCTATAATTGCTTTTTGATTTTGCGGATCGATATCGGCCGCTTCATCTATATAAATTGGTATACGGTATAGGTTTTGTTCCTGGTCACTCAATAAGTAACGAATAAACAACATGCCACACAATAACTTAATAGTAATTCGTGTGCCGTTTGAACCCGCCGAATCTATTTTTTCAAAGTGTTCTGTTTCACCTGCGCGGTTAACTACTTCAAATCGAATATCAAATAAATCGGTAAGTGTTAAGCCCGCTTTATCTGATGCGAGTTTAATTAAGTGATCTTTCGCTTCGTTTACCGCACTTTCGCTGTACGGTTCTTGGCTCAGTAAATCAAGTGTGTCACCTTGCTCAAACTGATGCGACGTGCCGATAATGGTATCTATACTATCAACCAGCATTTTGCGCGGTATGACGTTAATTTTAAACGCTTGCAGGTTTGAAATACGGTGCTGGCTTATACCTTTATTAAAGCTGTTCATTTCGCGGCGAAGTCGGTCTAAATCTTCCCGCAAGCCTTTTATAGTTGCGGCCACTTCGGTAAGCGCAACGCGTGCTTGGCGTTCAACAGCGTCGCGTTCGTTATCAATATTATGAAAGGCGCTTATTAGCTTTTGGTATTTAGTATATTCGTCGTTTTCGTTGTCGAATTTAGTTATACCTGCGTTATATACATGCAAATAGGTATTACGCACGTTTATGTCAAAATTACGCAGCTCTTGGCAGTCTTTATTAAAGTGATGTACTAGGTCGCTTAAGTTATCAAAGTCGACTGTAATATCAATCATATACGGGGTTACTTTGCCGCTGTATAAGTCAAGCGTGTGGTCAATTCGCTCGCTTTTAACTTGGCGCAGACGCTCAGTTTGGCGATTAATTTGCTCTTGTTTCGATTTAATTAACGAGCGGCGATCGGCAATTGAACCACTATTTTTTTGAATATCTTGTAGGTAGTCGTCAACTTGTTCGCGCTCTGCTAACAATTGCTCTTTTAGCATGGCTTGCGCTTCAACCGACTGCTGCATTACATCAAACTGCTCTAAGCGTTTTAGGGCGCTCTCAGCGCTCATTAGTTCATCGTATAGCGCGTCTTTTTCTTTTTGCTTGTCGGCAACGTTTGCAGCAACATCGCGTTGTTGCTTAAATTCTTTAAGTGAATGCTCAAGTGCATTTAGCTGAGCGGTTAATTGCTCTTTGTTTTCGCCGCTTTGCATTTGCACAGGCGAGAGCTTTTTAAGTTTAATGCTCGCACCTGGTAGCGTTAATACGCCGCCTTTAACGTTTTCACTTAATAGCGATAAAAATTCCCCAAATGCATCTTCATCATCAATGGTTATATCGCCATTAGTGGTGGTCGCAAATGAGAGAATATCAGGGTTTAAAATGCGCGATATTTCTTCTACTTCTTTTAAAGAGAGGTCTTCGCGCATGCGGGTAAACAAATTAAACTCAAGGTTTTTAAGTTGCAGCTTTAAGCTCTTAATTTGTTTTTGTGTTTCGCTAATGCGATAGTCAAGCGTGTGTAGGCTTTGCCCTTGTGCGCTGGTTATAGAGTGCGAAAGCGACTCGTAATCTTGCTTTAACTGAGTCAGGCTGGTTTTAAGCGTGGCTTTATTTACTAGTTCAAACTCGCTTTTAAGCGCATCGTAATCTAAAAACCACTGCTCAATTTGAGTTTGTCTGCGCTCTATATCACGCGATTGCTGTACGTATAGGCTTTGTTTTTGCTCAAACTCGTGTTTTTCGTGCTCTATATCTTCAAGGGCTATACCGAGCTCGTTAAGTTGCGACTCTTGATAGGTATCAAAATCAATCAGTGCTTGGTCAATTTTAGGCGCGTACGCCGCTAATTTACCTTTAAGCACGGTTTGGTTTTCAAGCATTGATTCAAGCGCGGCTATTGGCTCTTGCATTGACTCAAGGGCTTTTAGTTCGCGTTTTGAGCGATTTACTTTATCAAACGAGCGGCGCCATACTTCATAAAAGTCGACCTTAGAGTTTGACATATGGCGTTCAAACACGCGTAGCATAAAGCGTTTTACGTCGCTTGCGCCTAATTTGTGTAAGTTAAGAATACGTCTAAATATTTCTTTATAAATAGAGGAGTCTTGCACATTATTTAGCGGGATCATTTTTAGGTTAATGTCGCCGTCAAAAGGCGTTGCGCCGCCAGTTAATAGCGCGTTTAACTCTTGTGCTTTAAGCTCAATAGGGTTGTAGTTAAGTGATTTCAAATGGTTGAACAGCTTGGTAAATTTAATAATAGTTTTACCTTGCGTGTACTGCTCTAAATCAAGCTTTCCTTGGTAACAAAAGTACTGATGCGCGTAACCGGCAATTTTACCAAGTCCTGCCACGCCAATCACTACTGAGCCATGAGGCAAGTTCGCTTCGAGTAAAATGTACGACTGATCGGATGAAAAATAAAACTTACGGGTTTCATCTAAATCGTGTCCGTCCCATTCTGTTAAGCGTAAATCGTTAATAAGCGGGAACTGCAGGGCGTTAATAACCGAGCTTTTACCTGTGTTATTGGGCGCGCAAATAGAGCTGCTTTTATCAAGCGGGATCACACATTTTGCATAGCCTGCGGTGTTAAGTAGGGCGAGTTTACTTAGTCCGTATAGATTTTTCATTCCTCGTCCTCTGTAATGTAGGTTTCTTCGTTTACTTCCATTAATGCATCTATATAGCGATGAATTGGCGCTTGTAGCATAAAGCCGCCTTCTACTTCACGGGCTAAACCTAAGCGCACCATGCGCAGGTAAACGTCTTTGCGCAAATCAGAACCCGAAAATATCTCAAGCTGATCAAACAAATGTTTGTTAATTTGCACCAGCGTTTGCATAAGCTCTAAATCGTTTACGTCGTCAAACAATGCGCGCATTGGGTCTTTACCCGTATTGGCGTAGTGCTCAATTAAAATGTAAATGGTGAGTGCGATAGCGCGAGATATTTTGCCCATATTGGGTGTGCTTTCGTCGCTACCAAAGTAATAAAAGCCACGGCTGTCGCGTTTTAAATCGTGACCTAGGGCGGTAAATAGGGCGGTGTAGTCTTCTATGTGTTGGTCAAGTTCTTGCCACATTACGTTGTCTTGCTCGCAAATGTGATAACCCGCTACTAATTTTTTATTAATGGCTTGTAGATGAGTTAGCTCGTTTAAGTTTATGTGTGTTGTAGTGGTTTCTATCATAAGAGTTACTTATCTGCCTTTGTATCTAACTGAGGCTCTGAATTAAATGGATATAAAGAAAAGTACTGACCGGCAATGTTTACGCGGGCTTTTTCATCGCTTTGAATTATTTTAATATCGCTGTCGCTGACTAATTTTTGATACAAAAATAGCATTTCGTCGGCATCGAGATCTGGATAGCTTTCGTCTAAAAATTGCAGCAAGGGCTGCGGCTTTTTGCGTTTTTTATTAAAGCGCTTAGCAAAGCTGGTTTTAACATCGTTGTAGTCAGGAATATTAGGCGTTACAAATGCAGGCACATCTTGTTGATCGGGTAACTGGTATTCTTCGTGCTCAAATTCAACCAAGCTTGCCATGTAAGCCACAATATGGCGTTGCTGACCAAGCGAGTATCGCTGTGCATCGCTCACAAAATGTGGTTGCACAGCACTTAGCATATTGTCTACGCCATTTTTACGTACAAGCCCAAGTACTTTGGCTGCTTGGCGAGTAATTAAGTTATTACGGCGTAGCTCCTCACGTAGTGGCATAAGCATATCGGCACTTTTACGTAAGCTTTCTCGGCCCATTAAATGCATTTCGAGTATACGGGTACGTAATTGCTCCAGCATACGTTTATCGTTATACGCTTTACCTGATCGCTCAATGTGCAGTATTTGCTTACTTATTTGCTCTTCAATGAGGGTAAAACACGCATGGAATTCACCACGAATATCAACCATTTCAAGCATTGGCTCTATGTATTCGTCAAAGGCTTCTATTACCGCTTTATAACGCTTTTGCAGCGATTGCACCGCATTATTTGATTTGGCTTGTTCAACTATATTTAAAATAGCGTTTTCGTTGTGCGTATAGAGCTTCATTATTTTACGCACCCGATCATCCATAATACGGCTGTAGCGGCGTAAGTCGTCAAAGTCTTCTATTTCGCCAGCGTTATCTAGGCGATTACCTAAACGAGCTAGGTCCTCTACTAATACGCTAATTTCTTGCGCTAAACCTAAATGCTCTTCTTGCAGTAAAAAAGTAGCAAAATCGGCAATAGCACGATTTATTTCAAGCTGAGAGGATTTAGCCAGCGGAATTAAAATATCTTGGTTTAACAAACGATTTGTTTCTTTATAAATGCGTTCGTTTGACCACGTAGGCTGCTTTTGCTTAATCGCGTTTTGTACGTCTTTTAGGCTAAAGTCAGCCATTTTAAAACGTTTAAATAATAGCTCTAATACACCCCAATGTTCGGTTATGGTGTTTAGCAGCTTTTTAGCTGGGATCATAAGGGGTTACAACATCCTAGTATTTTATTATTGAGTACTTTTAGAAGACTCATTATTACGTATTTTTAATTAACCTTGTCTGTATATAGTATTCGTTTTTAAGACCATTTAATAATAGTTTTTGCATAGAGGCAGTGCTAAAATTCGCGCCGAAAATAGGCACATGAAATGGAATGTTATTTGTGTGTTCTTTAAAACTATATCAAAGGTTGTTTATCTACCATGGTTTCCTCGACTATTCTAACTCTGATAGCGATTGCATTTTTGCTCATCGTTATAGAAGATATAATCCATGTCAACAAAGCTAAAACTACATTATTTTTTGGTACGCTTTGCTGGATTCTTCTTTTTATCTACCCTCTTCACGGACAAAGCTCCGATTCAGTTCAACACCTCCTTAACGAAAATATTTTAGAAATTGCCTCATTATGGCTATTTTTAATGGCTGCAATGACCTTTGTCGCGTATTTAAATTCAAAGGGGTTTATAGAAAATATTGTTCATCGTGTTATGCCAAAAAGCATTAGCGAGAGAAAGTTAATGTTTTTGGTAGGTGGCTTTGCGTTTTTGTTTTCGTCGATTTCAGATAATGTAACGGCTACGCTTATCTCTTTAGCCGTTGTAATGTCGTTAAAACTTGAACCTAAAAAACTCATTAAATACGCCACGCTTATAGTGTTTGGGGTTAACTCAGGTGGGGTATCGCTAATAACCGGTGACGTAACCACACTGATGATATTTTTAGATGGCAAAGTAACCATAGGTCATTTATTACTACTTATAGCGCCAGCACTTGCAAGTGTTATGTTACTAGCCGCGTTGCTGTCTATAGGTATGAAAGGGCGTGTTGAGTTTGCTGGTGCGGGTAAAACCCGCATTGAAAAAACCGACATAACCATTGCCGTGATATTTTTATCTACCGTAGTGAGTACATTAACGCTGAGCGTAATTTACAGTGTACCGCCTTTACTCACTTTCTTGTTTGGCTTATCAGTGATGTTTTTAGTAGCGCAATTTTTAATGCGCAAAAAAGACATAAACAAAGACATAATCGACTTTGTTCGCGATATAGAATACGACACATTATTGTTTTTTGTAGGTGTACTTTTACTTGTAGGCGCACTTAAAGAAATTGGTATGTTGAGTAAATTTACCGACCTATACACGGTAATGGCACCCGAGTACGCAAACTACTTAATGGGCATATTATCAGCAGGGGTCGATAACGTACCGCTTACCGCTGCATTATTAAAAGCCGATATAGTAATGAGCCAACAACACTGGTTGTCGTTCACGTATGCAACGGGCGTGGGTGGTTCAATGCTTATTATTGGTTCGGCTGCGGGCATTATTGCCATGAGTAAAGTTAAAGCGCTTACCTTTATGAGCTACTTGCGTTTATCGCTGCATTTATTAATTTGCTATACGGTTGGATATGCGGGCTCGTATTACATGGGCAGTTTTATTTAACTCATAAATTATTAAATGCTTGACAGCTAGACGTCTAAACGATAACTTTCAAAGCCCCGCTACTTAGTGGGGTTTTGTTTTATTAGCCACTGGTTAATAAAGCATTCAGAAGAGGTGCGATACTTAGGTACTTAATGTTAGGCGACGAAAGCCGATGATCATTAAGGAGGGAAGTACTCGCCGAGGAAAATAATGATACGTCGTCATTGTTTTTCGGTTTATGGGGCTGAATCCTCAAAACTGTCACCAATATAGGTGGAGAGCTTCTGGCAGTGGACTTATCTTCAAGCATTCCTTTGCCAAGTTCTTCTTGTTTTATTGCGGTTTGGATACCGCGAAAGGAGACTAAATGACTACCCAATCAGTGCCACAAACAGTGCCTCAAACAGAGTTAAGCGCAAAATCAGATTACATCGTTGCCAAATTTGGCGGAACCAGTGTTGCAAATTTTGAAGCGATGAGTCGCTGTAGCGAAATTATTGTTGCAGATAAAAGCGTACGTATTGTTGCCGTGAGCGCCAGTGCCGGCGTAACTAATCACTTAGTTGCACTGTGTAAATCAAGCATTACTTCTAGTGAGCGCCAAGAACACATAAACGGCGTGCTTGCTATTCAACACACTATTTTAGATGAATTATCGCTAGATGCCGATTTAGCGGTTGGCTTTAACGAAACCTTAAAAGCATTTCAAACATTGGCTCAAGAGCCACTAACAACCGATCAGCAACACGACGAGCTACTTAGCTTTGGTGAGCGTTTATCGTCGTATTTGTTTGCTCAAGTGCTGCGTTTACAAGGTTTAAATGCCGATCGCTTTGATGTGCGCAAGGTACTTAAAACCGACAGCCAATTTGGTAAAGCAACGCCCAATGTTGCAGCCACAGCGCAAGCTGCTAAAGAGCATTTAATTCCGTTATTAGACGCTCAAGTAATTGTAACTCAGGGATTTATTGGCAGTGACGAATATGGTCAAACCACAACGCTAGGACGTGGTGGTTCTGACTACAGCGCTGCATTACTAGCTGAAGCAATTAACGCTAAAAGCGTGCATATTTGGACCGATGTAGTGGGCATTTTTAGCACCGACCCGCGTTTGTGCGCAAAAGCGACGCCTATTGCACGCTTAAGTTTTGACGAAGCCGCTGAAATGGCAACCTTTGGCGCAAAAGTATTGCACCCAGCAACTATTTTACCAGCAAGCCGTAGCCACATTAACGTGTTTGTTGGTTCGAGCCGAGAGCCAGAGCGTGGCGGTACGTGGATTGAGCGTGAAAAATCGCAGCAACCAGGTATACGCGCAGTGACGCAACGTAAAAACCAAATATTGCTTACGCTTAAAAGCCCAGAAATGCTACTAGCAAGCGGCTTTTTAGCACGCGTATTTACACTATTAAGTGAATACAATATATCGGTAGATTTGGTAACCACATCAGAAATCAGTGTAGCTATAACGCTTGATAATGCACAAAACGCCTCGCGCCCAGAGCTTGATCAAGAATGCCTAGATAAGCTTGCAGAGTTTTGCCATGTTTCGGTAGAAAACAACCTAACATTGGTGGCACTTATTGGCTCTGAGATTCAATTACGCCAACACGAAATGAACTTAATGAGTGTACTAAAAGACTTTAACATTCGATTAATTTGCCACGGTGCTAGTAAGCACAACCTGTGCTTTTTAGTAGAGCAAACAGAGTCAGATAACGTAGTACAGTCTATTCATAGCCGTTTATTAGAAAATGATTTTGCTGCATAAGTAATCGTTATTCAGGATAATCACCTAGTAAAGTTACCTAGTAAAATTAACTAGTAAAGTTACTTAATAAAGTTACTTAACAAAATCAGTCAATAAAAAGCATCGCCAGTCGGTGCTTTTTTTATGCACCACACTCACATCAAAACAAACATTGCGGTCACTGCTATCAGCTACAGTAATGCTATTACTGCAAGCACTCAGCTTTGCACTATGTAATTCGTCAAACACATTGGGGCTAAGTAATTTTGCAATAGGGCGGCTGGTGGCTTTAGCAAGTGACTCTTTTAATGTCCAAATTCTAAAAAACGTATCTGCTTGGGCTTGGGTATTAGTAGGCTCGGTGATAAGTGTAATTTCATCATTATGATAAAAATGCTTAGCAAGCTTTTCAAACGGACGTTTTAGGCTTACTTTTTCAATATCAAAACCAAACTCACTTTTATCAAGATTTAGCGCGACCACAACTAAACCATGCGAGTGCGAAATACAGGTATTAATAACATCACCACTCACATGTATTTGCAGCTTTGAGCTTGCCTCGTCAAATTCGGTACTCATTTTATTAAGGGGTAAGTGCGTATGTTGCGGCTGCGTTACTTTAATAAGGTGTTTTAACAATAACCGCGTAGCTAAATACTCTTGCTTAGCTTGTGGGCTTTTGCGGCGGTTTATAATGGTTAACTCAAATGGGCTTAAGCAGTCGGGAAAATTAAAGTCACTAAGCTCAAGTGTTTTAGCATTAAATAATAAAATGCTGTTACTCGCTAAAGACAAGTTTGCCAATTGAGTTGAAGTAATACTCAAGGCATTTTTAAAATAGTGTTCAGTCATAAAAGCCCTAAAGCAAAAGAAGTCGCTGATATTGTGAGCGGTTAGCGCCACTAACAAAGGCTGGGTACAATTTTATTACTCAGCTGGCATGAAATATGGTTTAATTCACAATAATCAAAATAATAACAGATTTGTAGATGTATGGCACAAGTGCGTGATGGGTTTCAAAGCCGACTTGGTTTTGTTTTAGCCGCTGCTGGCGCAGCAGTGGGTTTAGGTAATATTTGGGGTTTTCCTACGCAAGCGGCCAACCATGGCGGCGGTGCATTTTTACTGGTTTACTTTATTGTTATATTTTTACTTGCGCTTCCTGCGCTGTATACCGAACTTTATTTAGGTCACAAAGCACAAGCTAATCCTGTAAAAGCATTGGGCGATGCATGGCAAAACACTAACCGTAAGGTTGGTGCTGCGGCAGGTTATATAGGCCTTGCGGGCGCAGTTGTTATGCTAAGTTTTTACTCAATAGTAGCTGGGTGGATGCTCTCATACGCTATTGAACCCATAACAACCTTTTTAGGTTTCACAGGCGCAAGCGAGTTTTTACATAGTGACTCAGTGCTGCGTAATTTTGTATTTACGCCGCTTATGCTTATTTTAACAGCCAGTATTATTTTAAAAGGGGTTAAATCGGGAATCGAAACTTGGTCGCGCCGTTTAATGCCACTGTTACTTGTGCTGCTAGTTGGTTTAATTGCCTACATTGCAACACTCGATGGCGCAAGCGAAGGCTTTGCCGCGTATTTAATTCCTGATTTTAGCCAAATACTCGACCCTAATTTAATTATTGCCGCAATGGGGCAAGCGTTCTTTTCGCTCTCGTTAGGTGTGGGTTGTATGATGATTTACGGCTCGTATTTACAACCAGATGCTAATTTACCAAAGCTCACCGCAGGTGTTGCTTTACTCGATACCAGTGTCGCGTTTTTAGCGGGCTTGCTTATTATTCCTGCTATTTATGTGGCGCAACACAACGGTGTTGAAGTATTTAGTGGTGGTAAATTGATTGGCGAAGGGCAACTTATTTTTGCTATTTTACCTGAGCTATTTAGCACCATGGGCGAAATTGGCTTATTAGTTGGTTTATTGTTTTTTGTATTAATGTCTATCGCATCGGTTACGTCAACTATATCGACCACTGAAATTCCGGTAGCGTTTTTAGTCGAAAATCACAACGTTAGTCGCACCAAAGCAACGTGGGCAGTGAGCGCCGTTGTACTTGTGTGTGCAAGCGCCATTATATTAAATTTTGATTGGTTATTTGGCTTAGTCATTATGCTATTTACTCAATACCAATTACCGCTTATGGGTTTATTTTACTTTATTACAGTAGGGTGGATGTGGCAGCGTGGTAATAAATTACACCAAGCAACAACAGGCGTACATTACTGGTTTGCTCAGTATATTCGTTTTGTTTGTCCAATATTAATGACCTTGGTATTTGCAAACGTTGCGTTTGGCTAAGCTCTATTTAAAGTAAATTTTTAAACAAAAAAGCGAATAGGGCTCAGCTTATTCGCTTTTTTTGTGCCTAAAATTTAGGTATAGCCAAAGTCTTTATAAAACCTCATTAGTTAGAGGTTTACCTTCATTTATTTCAAGTGCATTTTGTATTGTTATATTAGCAATCTCTGTAAGTGCTTCTTGGGTAAAAAAGCCCTGATGCCCCGTTACTAAAACATTTTTAAAGCTCACTAAGCGCGAAAATATATCGTCTTGATTTATTTCGTCGCTGTGGTTTTTAAAAAATAGCTCCGACTCTTGCTCGTAAACGTCGAGCCCTAAATACCCTAATTTTTTAGTTTTAAGTGCATTAATGCACGCTTTGCTGTTAAGCAGTGCCCCGCGAGAGGTGTTAATAAGCATAACGCCGGTTTTCACTTTACTAAATGCCTCATCATCTATTAAATGATGAGTTTGTTCCGTTAATGGGCAATGCAAAGAAATTACATCGCTTTGGCTAAGTAAGGTGTCTATATCGGTAATTGTATAATTGCCAGGTTGTGCGTATGGGTCGCACACTAATACTTTAGCGCCAAAGCCATTTAAAATGTTGCACAGCGCAAGGCCAATTTTACCGCAACCTACAATACCCACGGTTTTATTGTGCAAGTTAAAGCCTAGTAATCCGTTTAAATCAAAATTGTCTTCGCGTACGCGGTTATACGCTTTATGAGTTTTACGGCTAAGCGTTAGCATAAGTGCAATACAATGCTCGGCTACGGCCTCAGGGCTGTAAGCTGGGACGCGTAATACCTTTAAGTTATGTGCTTTTGCTGCAGGTAAATCAACGTTATTAAATCCTGCACAACGTAGCAAAATAGTATTTATGCCTTGGCTTGCCAGTTGTTCAATAACCGTGGCGTTTACGGTGTCGTTTACAAATACACATATGGCATCAAACCCGTTTGCTAAAATAGCCGTTTGTTCGCTTAGAGCTTGCTCAAAATACGTTATTTTTATATCACGATTATCGCGTGTACTTTGTTCAAAAAAAGGCAGTTCGTACTTTTGAGTACTAAAAAAAGCAATGTTCATGGTAATAGCTCCGACGCTTAAGGAAAAATAATAGTAACATTAAACTACTTTACAAAAACGTGCTTAATTAGTTCTCCTGCTACTAATTTAAGCTTTAAGCGAAGTAAATATAGGTGTTTTAGGCGATATTCTTTTATCACTTTTTGCTGTGTTTACCTTTGCTGCTTGCAGTAGGTTGCTTTCTATTACTTGTTTAAGTGTTTCGGGCTTAGTGCGCGGTGCATAGCGAGCAACCTGCTGACCTTGCGAGTTAATTAAAAACTTAGTGAAGTTCCACTTAATAGCACGGTTTTGTGAAATACCCCGAGTATGTGATTTCAAATAATTAAACAACGGGTGAGTTTCTGGCCCATTTACCATTACTTTACCAAATATCTCAAACGAGATATTAAATTGATCTTGGTAAAAGTCTTTAATGGCTAAATTATCAAGCGGCTCATTTTGACCAAACTGATTACACGGAAATGCCAATATTGTAAATCCGCTACTTTTATATTCTTGATATAGTTTTTCAAGCGCACTTAATTGCACCGAAAAATTACACTTACTCGCTGTATTAACAATCAGTATGGTTTTTCCCTGTAGCTTACTAAGAGGAAAGCTTTCGCTGTTGTAAAGTGGTGCATTAAATTGATAAATACTATCCATAGGTTACCTACTTACATTTCCGATTAAGGAAATTTTATAAAGATTTTCATTCGCTTTTTTATCAGCCGGTTGACATAATCTAAGCCTAGTTTCTAAGTTATCAGTTAAATAGGTCATTTTTATGTCAATGAAAGTCGCATTTATAGGTTTAGGCGTAATGGGTTACCCAATGGCGGGGCATTTAGCAAAAGCAGGGCACAGCGTATGTGTTTATAACCGCACTCAAGCTAAAGCACAAGCGTGGACTGCAGAACACTCAGGAAGCTTTGCACCAACCCCGCGCGAAGCTGCCAGCAATGCCGACATCGTATTTATGTGTGTTGGTAACGATGACGACTTACGCTCAGTAGTGTATGGCAACGACGGCGTGTTAGCGGGCATGTTGCCGCACACTGTTTTGGTTGATCACACCACAACCTCTGCTGAAGTAGCCCGCGAAGTAGCTGCAAAAGCTGAACTACAAAATGTCGACTTTATAGATGCGCCAGTTTCGGGCGGACAAGCTGGCGCCGAAAATGGCGTATTAACGGTTATGGCAGGTGGCAGTGAAGCCGTATTTGCTAAAGTGCAGCCAGTTATGGCGGCGTTTAGCCGTTTTAGCCAACTGTTAGGCGGCGTTGGCTCGGGACAACTTTGTAAAATGGTTAATCAAATTTGTATTGCTGGCGCAGTACAAGGTTTAGCTGAAGGCTTACATTTTGCCAAACAAGCTGGGCTTGATGGTGAAAAAGTAATAGAAACAATATCTAAAGGCGCAGCCGGTTCGTGGCAAATGGAAAACCGCTACAAAACAATGTGGGCGGGTGAATACGAGTTTGGTTTTGCCGTAGATTGGATGCGTAAAGATTTAGGCATTGCACTTGATGAAGCTAAAAACAACGGCGCGACTTTACCAATGACCGCAACGGTCGATCAATATTACGCCGATGTACAAGCACTTGGCGGCGGTAGATACGACACCTCAAGCTTACTAGCACGCATTGAAGCGCTGCATAAAAAGTAACGCTGTAGACGCGAAGCTTGCTTGCGTATAAAAACGTAGTTTTTAAAATGAAAAAGATATTAAAAGCTACGCTTTTCACGTGAGCAAGCTCGACGTCTACACTCAAAATGTAAATATGAGTTTACTTATAGACCCAAAGCTTGCTTGCGTATAAAAACAGAGTTTTTAAAATGATAAAGACATTAAAAGCTGCGCTTTTCACGTGAGCAAGCTCTACGTCTACCTCAAAAAGATATGAGTTTACTTGTAGACGCAAAGCTTGCTTGCGTATAAAAACACGGTTTTTAAAATGGTAAAGATA
>NZ_BADY01000031.1:0-34594 GCF_000241185.1 Pseudoalteromonas sp. BSi20495 | reverse complement strand
AACAATGCTGGCCTTTTTTATATGTAGAATAATTAAGCGGTTGGAATAATGCTAAGAAAACACCACGGTTTTATTACCATTAATAAATAGCTTATGCTCTGAGGCAAGTTGAAGTGCTTTACAAAACACAGTCTTTTCAACATCTTTGCCCATTTTAGCCATCATTTCAGCGGTATTCGCATGTGTAACGCTGGTTACATCTTGCAAAATAATAGGACCTTCATCAAGCTCATTATTAACAAAGTGAGCGGTAGCACCAATAATTTTTACGCCGCGCTCAAATGCTTGATGATAAGGTTTAGCCCCTATAAAGGCAGGCAAAAATGAGTGATGAATATTAATTATTTTACCTTCAAATCGACCCACAAATTCAGGACTTAAAATACGCATGTATTTGGCAAGGCCAATAATGTCAGGGTTGTAGCTGGCAATTAGATCGCCTACTTTTTCGTCATGTTCGCTACGGGTTAACCCTTCGTGCGATACAACATGAAATGGCACACCAAACCCTTTAGCTAGCGGCTCTAAATCAGCATAGTTAGCAATTACAGCGAGTACTTCAATATTAAGAGTTTGTTCAAATTGCTTTAACAGCATACCACCTAAACAATGAGCTTCTTTAGTTGCCAATAAAACTACTTTAGTTTTTGCGCCGCAATGTAGCGCAAGTTTAGCGCCTTCTGGCAACAGTGCGCGTAGTTGATCTAAAAAGTCGCTTTGTGGCTCGCCTGTAAGCTCTGTACGCATAAAAAATCGCTGCGCGTCTTTATCTACAAATTCGTTGTTACGCGTAATATTTAAATTATTTTTATGGCAAAGCCCTGTAATTTTAGCTATTAAGCCTACATCATCAGCACATTGGGTGGTTAGTATATAGCTCATTGTCCTCATTCTTACCCTGTAATTAATCCTTTCATTATTTGTGTTTTGGCACATAAAGCAAGAGCTTTGTGGACTAATCCAATATTAATCATGTTGTTGAGTGTGAAAGAGGTAATAAAGTTAAAAAGTCTTGAATAGAGGGTAAAAAAAATGCCACCTAAGTTACCAAGGTGGCATTAATAAAAATTATCTAGGTTTCAGGTTAATTAACCCTTAGGCTCGGGAGATAAGTTTTCTTCTTGTCTTAAATACCCGGCAGCTTCTTCATCATCTTTCGCTATCGCTTGCTGAGTAGGTATAGCACGCGTTTGTTGGTTTAGTTGATGGATTTGTGACGCATTACCTAAATCACGCTCACTGGTGATTGAGGCGATAGATTCGCGGTCTTTTAAGAACGCAATAACGTCTTTTTTGATTGCTTGCAATTGTCCTTCGTCTTTATGCATTTCCATAATATGGCGAGGATGCTCAAGGTTTTTCATACCTGTTGCAGCAAACGTAGTAGAAATAACACGAGAAACAATAATCCAAGGCGTTATGCTACTGCGTACTAAAGTATTTTCTGAGCGGGTGCTATCGTGAATACCAGTACCTGTTGATATTTTAGACTCAGTAAAAGTACCTTCGCATTTAAAGTACACAAGCAGTGATTCAAATTGCATTTCAGCAAAAAACAGATGAGCCGTATTTGTTAGCAATTGTGCAAATGCTTTAATAAGTATACCTATTAGCAATAAGTGAAAGCTTGTCATTAATAGTTCACTAAATTGAATAACATGTTGGTTATTAAATGCTTGTTTAAAGCTATTAATATTTGCCGCATCAATGTAATGGTAAATATTAATAAACGAATACGCTAAAAACACAGTAAATACTAACGCTACAATATAAAGTAAGTTACCGCTCACCAAAGCAAGTAATCTCGCGAGTGTAAAGTTTTTACCTAAGTCCATTGAGTGCAGTTTAGGCTGAATCTCTTGGATCATTTCACCTTTAAAACCGCCTTTACCTTCTATTTGTTCTTGAAGCTTAGGGTCTAATTCTCTGTAAACTCTGTTAGGTACTTCTTTATAGCGACGATTAGCCATTACTAGGTTATCGAGGTTTATGAAAATCTCGTCTGGATGAACAGACTCTTGCCAGTTTTCACGTAGTTCAGATACTTCAGCTGAAGGGGTAACTGAATTTAAACGCGCTTTAATCATGATAAAAGCAAGCGCACAACTTAGAGTCGCTAATATAATAATTGCAATTAAGTACATTCCAGCGTGAAGACTAGGCAGTTGCTCAAGCCAGTTATCTATTTCTTGTTTACTAATGCGCTGCTCTTTCATCAACCATGACATAGAAAGACCAATAGCGATGGGTAAAATAAAAGATAAAGAAATAATTTTTGCAAGCGCACCAGTACCAAGTGCTTCAATATTCTTTTCTGCATTTCGAGAGATAGGTTTACCTGTAGAGCGCCACGAAAAAAGAACGTAAAACATTAATATTGCACTATAAACCGGAAATGCTAATTCCCCAGCTTCACCGGTAAAGCCCGACAAAGACACAAATGCAACAAGGCCATAAGCAATAAGGGCGACAAAGGTGCTTACCCATGAGCCAAATAATCGCTGGGCAACATTACGAATAGGATATGGTAGAAACAATAACTTAGGGATTAAGCTGTGAAGTAATCGTGATAAAAAACCATTAGGCTCTTTAAATGTACTGTTTTTACGACCAACCAGCATTTCTTCAAGTGATTGCGCTGTGTAGGCTACTTCTTTTTGCTCTTCTTGAGCGGTTGATGCTTGTGATTTGCTGTAGTTATAAGCAAGTGAAGTAGGGTGGTTTCTGCCTACAAAGTATTTAAGAGTTGCATAAATACCTGCCGATAGTGAGCGAATGCCGAATGCTAAAATAAGCATGCCAAACACCATTAAAATCCAACCTGCGGTTGTATCTTCTTTCACAGAGCCTGCAGCAATAACAAGTAAACTAATACCAGCTATAGACTCAATGAGTCCTCTTAATGCTGTTACTTTACCTTCCAGTTTGAAGGGGTTTTTTAGTCCAAGATCAATCGATCCATAATCAAAAGCCATTGAATTCTCCATTTAAACAGCACCCCAATTGCAGGGGACAAAGTGTAATTAATCTGAACTTAGGATAATAAATCTACCTCAAGTAGCTATTTTTAGCGCTAGGTGCATTGAGTTTAATCGTAATAGACTTGTTGCTGGCGCGTAAGTTAGACCTACTTTACGAAAACCTAAATAGAATTATTAATATATATTAAGTATTTATAATTGTTGTTGGTTTTTTATTATATATCAATAATCATGTTCAGTTTAAGGTTATTTTAAAGTGATACATTTTATATTTCGACACATGCTTAAATATAACTGGAGGGTTAGTGAAGCTAATTTATGTAGACGATAATTTACCAGGGATCACTCGTAAACTTAAACATAAAAGTTGGCTTTACTTTGATCCAATCGGTAAGCAAATAAAAGAGCAAAATGTGATTGATCGTTTGAATGGATTGGCGTTTCCGCCTGCCTATAAAAACGCCTGGTTTTGCTCAGAAGAAAACGGGCATATTTTAGCGACAGGATTTGATAGTAAGAGGCGAAAGCAATACCGCTACCATCCTGAATTTAGGGCACAGCAAGAAGCAAAAAAATACCAAGCATGTGGAGTATTTGGTAATAAACTCCCTTTGTTAAGAGCGCGTTTAGAAACAGACTTACAAGGCGATGAGCTTAATATTGAACGTACTTTAGCGGCAGTTGTAAGACTTATGGATTTAGGTGCGTTGAGGGTAGGTAACGAGCGTAACGTAAAGCAAAATAAAAGTTTTGGCGCTACAACACTACGCACACGCCATGCAAAACTCACGGGTAAAAATATTCAGCTAAAGTACCGTGCTAAATCAGGCAAGGAACGTGAAGTAAACATAACCGATAGGGTGCTTAGCCATGTAATAAAAGACTTACAAGATTTACCCGGGCAGCATTTATTCCAGTATATAAATGAAGGTGAGCGCACAAATGTTACATCAAGTGAAATAAATCAATACATTCAGCAAATAATGGGCGAGGAGTTTAGTGCAAAGCACTTTAGAACTTGGCGAGCAAGCGTTATTGCATTCAAACAATTAGCTAAAGCTAAAGGGGCGCTTACTTTAAAAAACATGCTTGATAGTGTCTCCCAGCAACTCGGTAATACTCCAGCTATAGCACGTAAATCGTATGTGCATCCCGATTTAATTACGCTGTGTAAAGAAGATGAAGGTACTCAAACTGCGTGGAGGGAGTCCCTTTCATTACCACGAAAAACGAAGTACTTGAGTCGTTATGAACGTGGTTTTTTAGCTTTTTTAAACGATTAATTGCCATAGCAACTTTACACACTTGGGCATATTAATTACATATTCTCTAATTTTATTTATTAACGTTTAGAATAAGTTATTTTAAAAAGTCATTAAATTTCAATTGTTTAATTTAAAAGTTTAATTTGGCATTACCGTTGCACCTTCAAAGCACTACTTAGTGATAAGTACATAAGCATTTATCAACGATATTTAGCGAGGAGGTACACAGTGAAGGGGTCATTTTCAAATCAAGCGCTTACTAAAGCAAAGGGTATTACTTTAAAAACAGCATTGTTTATTGGCATGGGCGGCTTATGCTCAGCACCAACACTCGCTGCTAATGAGCTTGAAAGTGTGGTACTCGCTAACTCTTCACTAACTACTTACAACTCACAAAAGTACATGCAAGCTGATGACACCTACTACTTTGACCAATATTCAGCGCAGTTAATTGAACGTACAGAAAAAGCAATTAATTGGTATCAAGAAATAGTTAACAAAGGTGGTTTTACACACTTATATAACGACGAATTGCTTGAACTAGGCAGTAATAATAATCAGGTGAGCTTACTTGCACAGCGTTTATATCAAGAGCGTGACTTAAAAACTAATGTGTGCGACGAAGCTATATGCACGTTTGATAAAGATTTAGAGCAAGCTGTTAAGCAATTTCAAAGTCGCCATGGTTTAAAAGTTGATGGCCGAGTGGGTAAGCGTACTTTTGCATCGCTTAATGTGCCTGCACAGCAAAAACTCGATAAATTAAAACTTAACTTTTATAGAATAACTAACTTTGCAGGCGCAAGTGATGAGCAATATGTGTATGTAAATATTCCAGAATACAGCTTACGATTTGTAAAAGCGGGCGATGTAAAATTAAAAAACAACGTAATTGTAGGTAAACCAAGTTGGGAAACACCTGCATTTAGCGACGAAATAGAAAAGTTTGTAGTTAATCCTGAATGGCGTATACCCACCTCAATTGCCACTAAAGAAATTGCACCAAAGGTAGCCGAAGATCCTGACTACCTTGTAAAAAATAATATTGAAATTAGAAAAAACAGTTACCTAGATTCACAAACTGTTAATCCTAACAATATTGATTGGGATTCTATTAAGCCGTACCAATTTGATCACTTTTTAGTAAAACGAGCAGGGAGCCAAAACCCTCTAGGGGAGGTTAAGTATTTATTCCCCAATCCCGAAGCAATTTATGTTCACGATACACCAGCAAAGCACCGTTTTAGCCAAGCAAACCGAGCCTTATCGCATGGTTGTATAAGAATAGAAAAGCCTTTTTCGTTAGCGCGTGAGATTATTAAGCACGAAGGAGAAGCGCAAACACTCAGTCATATCGATAGCGCTCGTGACCAAAATAATACTCAAACGTTTCATTTAGATGAGCCTCTTCCTATTCATTTAGTCTATTGGACTGCATGGGTTGATGAAAACAAACTGGTTAACTTTAGAGATGACATATATCAACGTGATAAAAAAGCACTTTTAAACAATAGTAAGCAGTCGGTAATTGCTGCTTTGTTAAAAAATAAATAATGAGAGGGTTTATGCAATTTATTCATTATATTTCTATCGCCATATTCACAATTATATTTAGCAATAGTGTATTTGCTGCAGCGCCTACAAAGCCTATACATCAGGTAGTTGAGATAAAAAACAAAGCCAATTTTGAAGATGCAGAATTTAGCCTAAAAATTAACGATATAGTTATGCCATATTCGGTGTTTTCAGTATTTGTAATGCCCAAAGAGCAAGTTGAGTTTGAAGTGCTTTTTGCGCAATCAAAAAATGCTTACACACTAATTAACACTCAAGGGAAATCTAAGCTTACAGATACCAACCGTTGGCAATGGCAAGCACCCAAAGAGCTTGGTTTAACAACGGTAATTATTGAGTCGCCCGATAAAAAACAGCGTATGAAAATCAACGTATTTGTAAAAGTACCGGCAGACAATGTTGAAGGAGGAAAGCTCAAGTATTACCACATTGGGCACTATCCTAAACCTTCACAGATTAAAGACGTTTCACACTACATAGTGCCCGATGGCTTTGTTAAGGTAACGCCTGAAAATGAAAACGTAAAAATATCACCTCACTTTTCACTAAAAGAATTTGTTAGTAAGCAGCGAAGTAAGCACCCAAAGTATTTATTTTTACAAAATAAGTTGTTACTTAAACTAGAAAAAATACGCAAAGAGCTGATTTTAGAAGGGATACCGGTTAGTAATATGGTGGTTATGAGCGGTTATAGAACTCCGTACTACAACAAATCAATCGGCAATGTAAAACTTAGTCGACATGTATTTGGTGATGCAGCCGATATTTTTATAGATAACGATGGCAACTACCGTATGGATGATATAAATAACGACGGTAAGCATTCAATTGGTGACGCTAAAGCTATGGCCGATATTGTTGAGTCGTTAGCTAGACGTGAATCATTTAAAGGTTTACTAGGTGGTCTAGGTATTTATGGGCCTAAGTCGCACAGAGGCGCATTTATACATGTTGATACGCGTGGCTTTAAAGCGCGTTGGGTGAGTAAATAGTTATATTAATAAATATATTAGCGCAATTACCACCTAGCATATTTAAAAAGTGCTGGTAAAACTCATATTACCAACACTTTTTGAGACAAGCTTATCAAAAGCTAATAGAATTAAGGTAACAACGCCCATGTCATTAAGATGCTAAATGTG
Source organism: Pseudoalteromonas sp. BSi20495 (assembly GCF_000241185.1). Lineage (NCBI taxonomy): Bacteria > Pseudomonadati > Pseudomonadota > Gammaproteobacteria > Alteromonadales > Pseudoalteromonadaceae > Pseudoalteromonas > Pseudoalteromonas sp. BSi20495. The sequence continues at coordinate 27,631 of NZ_BADY01000031.1, read as the reverse complement.
TACGATTCGCTAAAGTTAATTTGGCGAACATTAAAAATATCTGAAAATAAACGATTCCAAATTTCGTTAAATAACTTTGATAAAACTAACGCACTAGCGATCCATGTTGCTAAAAGTAATATCGTTTTTACAATCAAAGAGTCAATATACATATCTATAAGGGCATTTGACTCGTGTGTACTTCCTACTTCATAATTAGTTAATGCAAAGACAAAGTTTATAGCCCATAAGGCTATTGTGGCTAAGATATTAAAACGTGTTGTAATTCCTTTTTCCATTTAAATACTTCCTTTTCATTATTATGTTTAAGCTATAAGTGCTTGTGCTGATTTAGTCTATCCTCGCTCTTATTAAGTCTATAATATATTACTGCAACATGAAAGTTTCGTATTCTAAGTTTTCAAATTGTCTCGACAACCAAAATAAACCAATAACGGAGCTAATTATGGTCGCTAAAGCAAAACCATAACCGTAAAATTGTGGCCCAAATGCAATTGATAAGTAAGTTAAAACAATATTAGTGAATAAAAACAGACCCGCCAGTATCATTACCGTAATACGTTTATCTAAATAAAATAAAATGTTTAAAATAGATAAAAATATAACTTGTACGCCTACACCAACTACATCAATAAATAAGAGGGTTTTATAGTTTGGATCAATACCAATAAAAGTTAGTATTTGTTCTCCCCATAATAATAAGCAAGCGACAGTAATTCCTTGAATTTTAAATATGTCGTAAAGACCACTGCGCGCAGTGCGGATCATATTATCTTTCAAATGATAAATTTCTTGTAACGTTGAGCCGTCGCGAATTGCAGAGTAAAAACGGTCATATTCTTCAACAAAGTCAGTTTCCATCCTTACTAAAAATACGGCCATACCTGGGATAATAGATAGGTAGGCTAAAAATATAGGTAAATCATAAATAGGGCTGGCTCTGAGGGTTCCAATAATTTGGATTGATGTACTTGGTGAATACCAAAAAATGATTTTATCGGCCCATACAGCGATGTTATAAAACAGGCCGCATAAAAATAGGCTGTAATACACTTTTTTATTGTTCAAAAAGTCAAAGCTTATAAGTTTTTCACCTGGGTAGCGGCGAATAATCATAAATAGAAAACTGAAAAATAATAAGGCTTCACCAGCAAAAAAGGCAAAAAACAACCCGTCTAACTGCCAGTCCCTAAGCAAGTAAGCCAGTAATACCATGAAAGCATAGCCGCTCAGCATCGTGACTAAAATAAGCCTGTATTCTTTCATACCTGATAAAAATATTGCGCCAAGCCACTGATTACATAAGCTAATAAAGGCACCTAAAATAATCACTTTAGTCATAATGGGTAAAGGTAAAAATGGCCAAACAGCAAGACCGACCAATAGGGCGCCAATTGTAGTAATTAGTTGTGCGCCAAGTAGGTTTGGTAGCACTAATCCATCATCTTTTGTAAAAAATAAATCGGCAATAAAACGGGTTAGCATCAATTGCAGACCACCCGTTAAAATAAGCGATGCGGCCATCATATAGGTTACAAGCGTTAAGAACTGAATGATCAACACTTTCGGTAGCACAATACCTAAACTTAAAATGCCAATCAGCATAAGCGCGATAATTGACAGTAGCCACGGGCCAGAACCAATTAATCCAGCGTAACTATAAGCTTCAAATACTGAAAGTAGGGTGTTTTTTTTGAGAATTTTTCGTATCTCAAAACCTATTCCGGCCATGACATTGCATCCTTATAAAGTGTGTCGTATTGCGCAAACATATGGCTTTCGTCATAAAACGTTTTTACGCGCTTAAGACCACTCGATTGATACTCATGCCACTTTTCGTCGTTATTTAAGATATTTGATATTTGCTTTGCTGTTTCGCTAGGAGAGGCTATTGATACCACTTCTCCGGCTTTGCCAAGTGCTTTGTCTTCGTCAGTTGCGCCTTCAATAATCTCACGGCACGAACCAACATCACTTGCAAGGACTGGAACGCCAGCTGCCATCGCTTCTAGTAGTACTAAAGGTTGTGCTTCAGAAATAGAGGTTAGTGCAACGATACCTAATTTAGGCAGTATTTCAGCTATATTTTGCATACCTAAAAACGTAACGTTATTTTCTAAATCTAAACTGCTGACAAGTAATTGACATTCTTTATAATATTGAGGGTCTTCTTCGTATGGGCCAATAATCCAGCCTTCAATTGTAGGTATACTAGACTGAACCTCTTTGATTGCACGGATAAAAGTTTTAATATCTTTTATAGGCACTACACGACCAATTAAGCCTACCGTGAGTGGAATCGTTTTTGGACGCTGTGCAAGTGCTTCAATAAAACGCGATGTTTTAATACCATTTGGCACTACGCGTGTTTTTTCTGGTGCGGCGCCATCTTTTATTTGTCGTTGTCTATTACCATCGTACAAAGAAATTATTTTATCGGCTTCTTGATAAGATGTTCTGCCGATCTGCTCAAAGAAACTAATCCACATTCTGCGAATAAAGCCCATTTCGGTATTTAAATTTTTACCTAATACCTGCTCTGACTCTTTGATCCAGCTGGCTTGAATAAGGTCTATTTTACGCTCTTTGGTATAAATACCATGTTCGGTTAGTAAATACGCAGTGTTGCTAATTGCGCTTGCACCAGAACCTAGGAATCCCGCATAGCCTGTTGATATTGAATGTATAAGTTTAACATTAGGTAATTCGCGAGCTATCTCTGCTATTTTAAACAGCGGTTTGTATAAGTTACGATACGACCAAAAGAAATCGATAAATGATGATTCATCACAGTAGGTTAAATAATATTTTGCGAGAACTTGCCATGAGGATTCACTATACAAAAAGTCGGCTTCGTTTATGCCGTCTTTTTGGGCAAGCTTTTTAAAAGCAAACTTTAGTAACTCGCTAGGGATCGGTTCTTTAGAGTCACGGAAATAGTTTTGCAGTTGTTGCCAAAATTCGAACAACTCTTTTTTATACTTTACGCCATGTTTTGCTTTTATTTCAGAGGCGTTGTTTTCAACTAAATAATGAACATGTAATTTGGTTACATTTTTAGGTAATGTATATTGAATTTCACCATAATGCTCAGGTGCACCGCCCAAAAAAACCAGCTCAAAGTTATAGTGTGGTAAGCCTTCAATAATTTGATGGACCCAGCTCGATACGCCGCCTCGGACATAGGGGTAAGTGCCTTCTAAAAGCAGTAATACATCAGCGTTTGGTTTAGGCATTCCAATACTCCTGTAAATGGCGTAACTCGCTACCCTTTGGTTGCTCTGGTAGTTCTTTTAAATAACGTTTACAGTCATCGAATTTATTCATACAAAAAGCAACTTCAGCTTTATAGGGCAAAACATGACGACGTGCCATACCAAGGTCTGTGGCTTGTGCTAAATGACTAAGTGCAAGTTCATATTTACCAAGAGCTAAACAAAGCCGGCCCAAAAATACAAAGGTTGCAGGCTTTTTCACATATTCGATGCTTTGCAAGGAAAGTGTTTCTGCTTTTTTTAACACGTATTCTCGCAATGCACCTTGTGCCAATCCTAAGTAACTAAGTTCCCAATATATTTCAGCTAATTGTTGTTGCAAGTTACTCAGTTTTGGTTGCTGAGTCGTTAACAATATCTCTTGCTGATATAGGCCTATTTTTTCGTTTAACTTAGTTTCTTTAGCATCGAGAGTGGAGTAAGCAAGCAGACGAATATCATCTTCTAAGTCTTTAAGGGCGAGTTTTAAAATAGGAATTGCCTGCGTATCACTCATGTGACGTGCAGCCATTACTGCACTAAGACGTTTGTTTGGCTCACTTGCATACTTGAGGATCGCTTTTAATCCACCCATCGAATAGGTTGGATTAGCTGAAATACTACGAACTTCAAAAGGGAGACCTGGGATTTTGTGTTCTTGTATTTCAATATCATTATTTTTAAGCGGTTTACACAAAGCAAACGTGAGTGCGAACATAACGCCTAAAACACCAAATAGAGGAAGCGTAAACAGTAGTGAAAATAACAGTAATAGGGCACCAAATAATGTACTTTTGTATTTAGCTGGAATCACAATATAGCTTACAAAAGTAAAAAGCATACTTGCTATAGCATGTAATAAAATAGCGATAAGCCAATTGGGTGTATCAAGTGTTTCTATTAAAGCAAAATATTCACATATAAATCCCACTATTACAGCAATGACAATTCTAATCATGAAGTGTTACCAGTGGTTTAATCGCATCTTTACTAATTGGCAAAGCAATTTGTTGTTCAATAACGATATCTAATTCAGCTAAATTTTTACCTGTACGCTCTTTACTCCACCCATTTATACGCGTTATAAAACCGTCTTTTTCTAATTCATCAGTAAGTGGCATAAGTATTAACAGAGTTTGCTTCTCATCATCATATAAGTAAATATCTAAGCCTCGACGGGCTTCCGTTAAATACTCCATAAGTCGACGGGATTCGTTGGTAATATTTAATGTTTTAACTTTTAATAAATGTGCAGGAATTTTGTAACGTTTAGCTTCTTTGTTAGCTCGTTTTACTTGGCGAACAAAGTACGGAGATTCTTCGCTAGTCATTATCGGGTTGGTTATTTCATGTCGAAGTAAGTCTCCAACGTGTCCGGCCATTACGGCAAGTAAAGTAAGCGTGTTTTCTTTGAGCGCAAAAAACTGTACTTTTTCGACTAAAATAGCGCCATAAATGGTATCGTTTACATCAATAAGTGGAATTGCGATATGGTATTTACTGCTGCCTAAATAAACTTTAGAGCTTTTAACCGACACCAGTTCTTTTTCTTCAAACATAGCAAGGATTAGTGGGTCAGATGTTATTGGCGAAGTCATTTTACCAATAACAGCAAGAGGGGGCTCCACTATATTATTGTTTTCCACTTTATATAGCCCGGCTTTTTCTAATGCTCCATACTCTACAAATAAATTGATAATCACTTGCGCTGCACTATCTAAACGTCTTTCTTTAAGTTGGCCTATAGATGCTCTTACAGCTTGCAATGACTCCCTTAAACTCAATGTATGCCCAGCTAACATTTGTTCTATTCGATCGTGTGAAGAGCTAATTAAATGATATTGACGAGTGAATTTTTCAAGCCGATCAGACACATACTCTAGTTGAATAGTCTGTTGTTGATTAGTACGCTCCCAAACATCCCTAAATTCACCCGCGATCATAATTACAATAGTATAGCCAATCATGGCGTTGATATTGAATTCGCTTTGAGGTGCCAAAATATCGCTTTGCAACAACAGTAATTGGCCTACGAGTAAAGTTAAAATGCTGATAAAACCTTTAGAGAACCCATAACGCAAAGCAACCAGTAAAGGCCCTAATACAGGCCAAGAAAACCCTCCTTGCGTCCAAAAAGGATCCTCGGCATTAAACAGAACAGGCAGGCCTAAAGCCAATGTGGTAAATATAATTACCTCAGCCCATGTCTGTAGCTCAGGGACTTCTCTTGGGCGAAAGAAATGTGTTTTCACTCACTAACCTCTATATAAGAAATTAAGTCGGCAATTACATCTTGTGCCGTTGCTGCAATGCTATCGCGTCCCCAACCACTTTTTGCAATTGTTCCTGTCCATATCGGTGTGGTTTGGCCGTTCGCAGTTAACGATAAAGTAAGAGCAACAACGGGTTCGCCATCAAGACCAGCTTTGTAGCGCCACTCTTCAATGCTACCGGTGAGTAGATAATCCGCTTGTTGAGTGCTTAGCCATTGCATGGCGTTATCTAAACGATATTGATCGTCAAGTGGTGGTAGCTCCTTATTGCTATTTCTGGGTGCGCGAAGAAGCGTTGGTAATTTATTTTGTTGCCAAATACTTGTTAAAATGTCTTCAGCACGCTCACCAGCGAGAGGTGTTTGAGCATGATTTACTAGCGGTAATAAGGCAACTGTTGTTGATGGGTTTATTTCTACATCATCAGCAACTCTACTCGTTGTACAGGCTGATAGTAATAAAACTAGACATGGTATAACTAAGCGAAACATATTTTCTCCTAACATTAAAAATGTACGTAATATCCTAATTGTAACTGTGTATCTGAATTACCAACCTTATTACTACTTTGGTAACCCAGCTGTAATTTAAATAAATCATCACCTAAAATAGACCAACCAGCGCCACTTGAAACAGACACATCAATATCATCGTTGATAGTTTGGTAACCGGTGCTTATATCAAATAGCCATGATGGGCTAGTACCTAAATAGGGCGGTTCTAGTGAGCTGGTTGAGGAAAATGAGGTACCGAGCGCAAAGCGTCTAAATGGCTGAAGTTCTATATTTAATGCGGCATCGTTACCTGTATTTATAAGCGTGTTCACTTGTTCAAAATCTTGCCATTGCGCGCTAAAATAAGCAGTCCAAATTGGCCTATCTTTTAAAATACGGTATTGGTATCGGGCGTTATACTCTTGCCCGTTGATGAGTGAACTTCCACTATCTCGTCGTAAAAAAGACATTATAGCGGCCGATAATTGCATGTTTTGTCGACCATCAATATTATAGTTTACATAGGCCGTAGCTTTGTTAAGTTGCGCAAAACTAAGTAAGGCCTCTGACTGGCGATTTTCAACATTGTGTTCAAGCTTTAAACCAACTTGTGTACGAGAATCCCATTGATAGCGAGAATCTAAGCTAATACCCTGACGATTTGCTAAACGACCTTGGTGGGAATCAATTTTTGCATCGAAATACCAGCGACCCCATGTCATTTTATTTTCTACAGCAAACAGTAATCCATTATTATTAAAGTTTTTCTGATTACTTAGGCTTAGTTTCCACTGGCCATTGGCATAAGGAAAATAAACATTTACATCGTATTGGCTACTGTTTAATCCGGCCTCAGGCGATAAATTAATTTCAAGTGCTCTAAAGTATGAGCCTCGGGCATTACGAACTAAACTTAATTGTGATTCGCTCGGCTCAGTTGTTAGTTCTTCGTACCAACGCTGCATTGTTGCGTAGGGTTGTCTGAGGTAGAGAAGTGCATTTAACTTATCTTCCTCGGTTAGTGCATTTTGCGTTATGAGCTGTTTAATTTTATTAAACTCGCCATTAGTCATGTAAAGTTGTAGTTTTTGCCAAGGAGCTAACTTTTGTGCTGCTCGTCGTGCTAACCACCAGTTTGTTTGAGGCTCGCCAATTGTCTCGGGTGCTAGTTCATCCATTGAATTAAGTTGCATTAAATGTGGAATAGCCATCGCACCTGCCCAGCGGTACATTAAGCCTCGGTAGGCGTATTTATCTTTAGGTAAATGTTGTAATAAATAATGATTAAGTTCGGTGGCATTTGCGTAATAACCAAGCTGTTTCATTACATCAGCTAAGTTAACCAGGGTTGTTAAGTCGTTTGGATCAGCCAGCGCTAACTTTCGTAAGTAAAAGTAAGCGCTATTATATGATTTTTCATGAATCGATAAGCTAGCTAACAGTTGCGTCCAGCCGTGAGTAGTCTCATCTTCTGAATGATTATCTATAATACGCTTTATCATTACTGTATCATGCATTTGCAGCGCTAACCAACCTTGTGCAAGCACAACATCAGAGTCATATTCGCTTAATTTAGCAGCGCGGTTTAAAGTTGTATAAGCTGAATTTAAATCACTTTGGTTTTGATACCAGTTTGAGAGTATTAACCAAGCAGGATAAAGTGCTTTATTATAGCGCTGCTTTTCGAGTTCTTGGTGGATACGTTTTATCGATTCTTCATCATCAACGTGTGAACTCAATAATGCAACTTGGATTAATTGTCTAATTGTAAGCGATGGTTGCTGCCATAGGTAATCGAGAAGGCCTTGAGGATTGTTCTCAAAGCGCAGTTGTTGATAGTGCAACATATCACCTACACTGAGCTCACTAATGGTCATTAATTGTTCGAACGCATAAAGCTCTTCTTTTTTATTTTGAACTCGTAATGCCATATCAACGCGTGCAGTCCAAAATTCAGTGTCTGTACTTTGTTTTTTTTGCTTTAAAATGGTAAGTGCGGTTGAAAAATCATCGATAAGCCAAAATGATCGGGCAAGCCATAATAGATCTTCTTCATTTTTTGGACCTTGGTATGTTGGCCATAGTGACCTTAAGCCTTTTAAGTTACCAGTATCGTGCAGTACTTTAGCTTTCCAGTATTGTGATAACACACTTTTACCACTAATTTGTTCAAATCGTTCAATATGATTTAGCTCTTTTTTTGCATTGCCGATGAACTCATTGGTTTGCATCCATTTAGCAAAACCATTGCCTTTTAACTGCCTATTTTGCGCTTTGTATTCGTAAATATCATTTGCATCTTGATACAAATAAAGAGAGGTTGCATCGTTTATGCTATCACTGAGCATGGCTGGTGTTACTGCATGATTTGCCATTAACCACTTAAATTCATTAAGTGCTTCGCTGGGTTTATTTTGCCAACGTTTTACTTTCCAATTTAGTAAATGGAGTTCTTTGTTATTTGGACTTTTTATTAGCAATTTTTCGAGTAATTGTTCGGCACCTTTTGCATTACCATTGGCTAAGCGTAAATACATTGCCTTAGTTAAATAGTGTGTATTATTAGGGGTAGCTTTTAGTAGAGCTTCTACCGCATCTGCAGCATCTTCTGTATTGCCGGCTAAGTCAGCTAAATAAAGAGTACGTTCAGTGTTAGCTTGGTCGCCATACTTTTTCCACCACATATAGGCTTGCACAGGGTCATTTGCGCCAAGCGCTGTTTCAATTGCTTTTTCAGCTATATTTGCGTGTATACCTGCTTTATAAATGACTAATGCTTTAACTGGTTCGCCTGCACTTAACCAGTAATCAGCGGCGAGTAATGGCTTGTTTTTTAGCTGGTAGTACTGTGCAACACTTACATTTAAGCCAAGCGCTTTAGCTATGCTTAGCACTTGTTCATTCCAATTTTTATGGGCCTTTATTTTTAAAGATAACTCTTCAAATCTATCATCTATATTTGCACCACTTGCTAACCATAATGAGTAAAGTAGTTTGATTTCAAGTGTCGCTTTGCGCTCACTTTTAGGTAACTTTGCAAGCTCAATTTTCGCTTGTGCGTATTCGCTTAGCTCTATGTGTAGCTCAATTAGCTTAGCGCGTAGTTTTTCATTGTCAGGGTCAGTATTAAGCGCTGCATTTAGGTACGATGTTTCAAAAGTATAATCTTGTGAAAGCGTATCATCTTCAAAAAATAAGGTATGCGGAAATAACGCATAAAGTGCAAAGCAACTTACGGCTAATATCGTTAATATTGTTTTTATAGATACTAACTGAGGGCGTTTATTAGAATTCATTATGGGGCAGTCCCAGCACAGTTAAGGTAGCCATAAAAGTCACCCATAGGTATTTTGAAATGCGTTAATTTACCGTGAGTGATACCTTTAAAGTGCTCTCCCAAATGAGATGTAAATTGACATTTACGTCCATTCATTAAATCAAGTGAAGCGGGCACCCAAGCTTTAAAGCTTACTGCGCCATTTACCTGCCAATTATCGATAACCACATTAGCAGAAGCTAAATAAGGCTTACTATTATTTTGGCTGTGATCAAAGCTAAGGCGGGCAATATTATTGATAATATGTACGTAGTCGCCTTTTTGAGTTACACCAGATACCCCTTCACTTTGGGCTATATTTGGTATATCAAAATCGCTAGGTATTCGTAAAGTACGAATATATTTTGAGCTAAATAGCCATTCATCGTCATTATTTTTTGCTAATGCAGAGAAATAAAAATCTTTTGCAATTTTTGCAAAATGACTCAAATGTACAGGTGTATTTGGCCGTGCTAAAACATAGTCTATATTGTGTTTTAAGGCATCGAGACCAGCAGGTATTTCCCCCGAATAAAAGTGATAATAAATAGTGTAAGGCTTTAATCTGTATGGTTTTTCTGTTATTTCAAATGTTTCGGTTAAACGTTTAAACCCATAATAAGGCCCGTGCCATAAATTAGTGAATACATTTTCATTCAAGATAGGAGCATAAATTTGATATAACAGGTCGCGCTCAGGTCGCCCAATTGGCGATATATGAGACAGGCTAGGGTTATCGGCATTTGCATCTGTGTTGCCGCCATTAATGTTTAATACACCCGCGTCACGGGCAAGTTCAAGTGCTTTTGGCCCAGGTGTTGCGTCACCAGACCACAGCATTAATACTGTTTTTTTATTTTTTGGTGCCAGCTTTTCGTCAATGTATTTTATAGAGCCCGTAATTTCTTTTTTTAAACTTATAGTGTCGTATCCTGGCACATCAAGATGAAAACCATAGTCGGTGTCATCCTCATCTATTTTTTTCCGACCAGAGAGTGCGGTCCAAAAATAAGGGTGACTATAAGTATGAGATGCAATTTCAACATAGGGTAAATCGAAAATACTGCGCGCAATACGTTCTAATTTAGGACTCGCTTTTGAGTGAAGTCCAGTAGCTTCAATATCTGCTTGAATAATTGATGATGTTAAAGGGAGTTTATAGCGTTTAATTATTTCATCGCGGATCACTTCTGCCGAATAAGGTCTACCTGTAAAATTTGCAATACTTGAAAAACCATCACCATCAATATGTAGAGTAAGCATGCGCCTACCACTTTCAGTTGTTGTATCGGGGACTAAGATAGGCGGGAGCTCCATCGCCTTTGTCAGCAATGTACGAGGGTCGATAACCCACTTACTACCTTCCATCGGAAAAGTATCAATTAGCCAAGGGGCAACCACCACAGCACCATATTTTGTTTTTGCACTTTGCACAACAATGCTGCCATCAGCCGCTTTTATATTAATAAGCGCAGTGGCATTTGGCGCTAGTTTCAGTAAATATGGTTTTACTATTGGTGGTGGTGTCGCGGCTTCACCTTTGAACCATGGGGCAAAGTAATTTAATTCATAAGGAGCAGGAGGTAATACATTGAGTGCTTCTACACCTAGTTTGATTAGTAGTGTAGTCGAAAGCGGTAATTCTCCCATAACTAACAAAGGGACAGCGCCTAAATTTGTTTCTAGCCAATTAGTTATCGCCGGGGTATAAAAAGCATCACTGGTAGTCCACGAAATAACGCCAGCATGTAAACTTGGATCTATGAGAGGAAGCGCTCTTTTTGCTACATCAATGTAATCAGGGATATACCCCAAATATTCAATCATGGTTGCAAGTTTTAAGTGCACCGTAGTATAGATAAGTGGCTTAATATCACTATTGTAAGGAATTAGAATACGCCTAGCTATTGGTGTGATATTTGACGTTCCCCATGTTTGTAGGTGTCCGTCAGTTATCCAAGGTGCATAACCGTTTTTTATTATTTTTTGAGCCATAGCAAGGCGATTTTTGGGCTTTGCATAATCAATCACTTGTACATTAAAGCCCAAGTTTTTTGCTGTATTTAATTGTGCAATTAGCCATATTTGATCACTTTCGGCAGTGAGTTTGTAGCTATTATCAAGAGGATTGTAATGGCTATATAACCCCTCCGCTACTAAATCAGTTGCGAACCCTTTTAACTTGGGAAGTAGTTCAAACCCACGATTGAGTATTAAATGTTTATCAAATGAGCTTGAGAGGTCCTCAATAATTGAAATTAGCCCAGCTTGTTGGTCTGCTTTATTGCTTGTTGTATCTAATAGCTGATAGCTATCTAGTGTATCTAAGAATAAGCCAGTGAAACCACGGTCTTTTAAATCATTAGCGCTGTTTTTTATGCGTTTATGCCAATACGTAGAAGTTAAATCGGAGATATGACTATTCCAATTGGGATTAACAACAAGTGATGACGTGTTTTTTTCGAATGACTCACCCACACTAAGATAAGCATAAACAGCAATGTTACGCTGCGTAAGCCAATTAAGCTCATGCTCTGTGATTAATTCTGGTTGCACTACCACACGAGAATAAAATGTCATTTCAGCAAGAGGCATCGGTGCTGAATAATAAAAAGCAGTGCTGTTGTTTATTGGCTTGGCGAATACATGAGCAGAAATTAAAAGCGTAAAATATAGAATGTACTTCATTGATGATTCATTTTGGTTGGGATTAAGCAGAGATAAGAAATGACGTGCGTTCCGATTTTATGCTAGGTAATTCGTATTAGTAAGATAGGGTGATTATATGTTAATAAAAATAAAAAAACTACATGATTGTTCCTAAGTTTCATCTTTGTTTTTCGTTGTTTTACTTATTGGTGGGAGTAATTGGTTAGGTTCATTATTTTGCTTACTACTAAGGTCGCAATGTTTTAAGTATTAAAATGTATGCCTTACAACTATAATATGGACAAAATCGCCAAGGTTGGTTTGGCTCTTACCTCGACATTTACCTTTAATATTTACACGCTTCGTAAATATTAAGTTGTATGTAAATAAACTAATTTACCTTTATCAGTGAGCATAAAATAAAAAGTATCTTTTGTTATTTTATGTTGTTGCTGTTTAAATTTACTGCCTTAGATTTGGAGAAATAATGAGTAATTTAAGCTTAAAAAACAAATTGTTGTTATTAGCTATTTTGCCACTGATGTTACTTTTAACTAGCTTAATGCTGAGTTCTTATTATTTAGAGTCTAAAAATCAGCAGCAAAATTTTGATTCATTTAAGACTAAATTGATCAAAGATAAACAGAACTTATTAAGTACAGAAATCGAAATTGCGAGCAAAATTGTTCGTCACCAATTAGATACTGGCTCTGCCCAAGATGCTAAAAATGCGCTTAGAAACTTAACCTTTGGTCAAGGGGGTTACTTTTTCATCTACGATACAAACGGTGTTAGTGTTTTTCATGCGTTATTAGGTGATGCCATTGAAGGGCAAAATAAAATAGGGATGACAGACCCCAATGGTAAAAAAATTATAGTCGGGTTACTCGAACAGGCTCAAAAAGGTGGTGGCGCATTTAACTACCACTTTCAAAAACCTAATACGACAGGCCTAGTAGAGAAAATGGGCTATGCTGCCATGATCCCAGGAACTAATTGGATGGTTGGCACTGGCGCATATATGGATGATATAGAAACAGAGCTAATTAAATACGAAGTAACGATGCAAGAGCATATGAATGATAAAGTAATTACCTTATTGCTAATTGCTTTATTTTGGGTTGTTTTAACGATTGCATGTGCATTGGTTGCGGCGAATACCATGGTTAAGCCAATTCAAAGAATGGTGCAGAGCCTTGACGACATAGCAAAAGGTGAAGGTGACTTAACTAAGCGCCTAGAGATAGACACGAATGATGAAATTGGTCAATTAGGTGAAGCATTTAATGTTTTTGTCAGTAAGCTACACGGTATTATTGCGAATGTGGTTGATGTTACACATGATGTGAAATCAGCATCCAGTGATATAAATAAACAAACACGACTAATTGAGGGCAAGCTACTCAATCATAATCATGAAACAGAGTTAGTTGCGACCGCCATTACTGAAATGTCTGCCACATCACATGAAGTTGCACAAAATACTACGCAAGTTGCTGTATCAACTCAGGCTGCAACACAGGAAGTTGCTAAAGCACAAGAGTGTGTTGATATTTCACTTAGCGAAGTATCAAAATTAATGGATGAAATAAACGTCGCTGCTGAACAGGTTGATTCACTGAGCGAGCAGTCTAAAAAAATTAATAGTGTGCTGAGTGTTATCGGCGGTATTGCAGAACAGACAAACCTATTAGCACTTAATGCCGCAATAGAGGCCGCTCGTGCTGGTGAATACGGTAGAGGGTTTGCTGTTGTTGCAGATGAAGTAAGAAGCTTGGCGAGTCGTACGCAAGTGAGCACACTTGAAATTAATGAAATGCTGAGTGAACTACATAATCTAGTGTCCTCAGCGGTAGGTGCAATGCAAGCAAGCCAACAAAGCTGTAATCGTTCAGTTGAGTCATCACGAGCTATATCCGATAGTTTAGGATCGGTTACCAATTCAGTGACATCAATTAACGATATGAGTACGCAAATTGCGACAGCCGCTACGGAACAAAGTAGTGTAACAGAAGAAATAAATCGCAATGTATATGCTATCCAAGAAATAGTTAATGAGCTTACAGTGTCGAGTAAAACAACGTCATCAGTTAGTGAACACTTAGCCGGAAGAGGTGAAAGTTTAGGGCAATTAGTTGGGCAGTTTAAAATTTAGTACTCATGTATTTACCGTTACTAAAGCCGCTAACTGCGGCTTAACCTTATTGGTAAGTTTTACAATTTTTTAAAGTAGATCGTAAATAGACTAAATTGAGTGGATTTTAATGCAAAGTATGACATCAATTAAACGCTGTACTCGCGATGAATTGGTCCCTGAAAAAGACCTAGGACGTTTGGTATCTTTTTTACGCTCAACGCTGGTTACGCATATTGATACCAAATTACTTCCTATGGATTTAACTTCGGCGCAGTACATAGTTGTTGTGTTGCTAGCTAAAGAGTCTGTTAATACGCTTGCTGGGCTTTGTGAGCATATGGTTTATGACCGAGGTGCAATGAGTCGACTATTAAGCCGTCTTGAAGAAAAAGGCTTAATAGCTAAAACACAATGTGAGTTTGATAAACGCTCAACCATTTTATGTTTAAGTGAAAAAGGAAAAGCACTTTACCCAGAAATAATGCCAGTAGTAAACGAAGTATATACTCAGGCATTAACTGGTTTTTTAGAATCTGAAAAAAAACAGTTAATGGATTTGCTGTTCAAAGCAATAAATAACCTAGAATCACTGCCTCAAACAGCCTCTAAAAAATAGATTATCAATAAAATAGCGATACTGTTTTAATAGAAAATCAAGACCCTAAACATGTGATTCCGTTGTAGGTAAAATCGAACTTTGATAATATAGTTGCCTAGGCAATCAAGGTTATTATCTTGTGAGGTTTGTTATGATTGAAAATGATTTGTTAGCGCAATTACAGCAACAATTTCCAGAGCACACTTTTGTGCAACATCGTTTAAGTGTTGTTCATAAAGGACGTTTTGCTAATGCTATTGTTTATCGATATAAAGATGATGGATTTGATTTAATAATAAAAGACTTTAGCCAAAGTCCTTGGTTTATTCGTAAATCGTTTGCACGTATTTCGGTTAACCAAGAATATAAAGGTTTGAGTCGATTATCTGAGTTGGACGCGGTAGCAAATCGTTTTTGCCGTTTATCGCCGATTGCAGTGGCTTATAACTATATAGAGGGCACGTCACTTCGTTCTTTAATTCATCAAGGTAAAAAGCTTCCAGTTGATTTTTTTAGCGAGCTTGAGCGTCAAGTCGCAAAAATGCATCGCAAAGGGATAGTGCATTTAGATTTACGTAATATGGGTAATATTTTATGTGGTGCTGACGGTAAACCTTATTTTATCGACTTTCAGTCAACTATTAGCTTCGCTCGTTTTCCTCGATGGCTACAGCGCTTTATGCGAGGCTCAGATATGTCGGGTGTCTACAAGGCGTGGAATAAACTTGCTGAACACCCTATGCCCCAAGCTAAGCAAGATTATCTGGAGCATTTTAATCATGTACGTAAACGCTGGATTTTTAAAGGTTACCCAATTCAACGGACGTATGCCTGGGGAGCTGCCTTGGTAACTCAATTCTTAGATTCTGAACTTGTACGCAGCATTACCGACCGCCTTTAAATGTACGCACCTATTTCATTCTTGTTTGCCTATATTAGTTTTTAATATGGGCCTTTTTTTGTAGCAAAAGCAATCTATTTGGATTGCTTATTGTGTTGACTCTCTCCTCAAAAATAATCCCTTTTACTGTTTTTTAATTTTTTAAAATAAACATTAGTACCGTTTTTATTTTGCCCATACAATGCGCAAAAATAGCCTGTACATGCTTAATAAACTCAAGTTTTCTCAGCAAATTTTTGTTGTCAGGATAAACTGTAAGTAACGTGCATTTTTAAATTTTAAGGTTTTAAAATGATTGAGTATCCGGTTGATCAACTTCCACAATTAATAAATGATTTACTTCAATGCGATACAACAGAACGCAAAAATAAATTATTAGCTGATGCGCAGGTAACACTCTCTACTGAGCATTTATCTTTACTCTTTGAGGCGATACCAAAAGAGCAACGCCTTGAAATTTGGCTATTGCTTGATGAAGACACGCAACATGAAATTTTTGTAAATTTAAGTGAGGATAGCTGTCTATGGTTACTGCAAACGTTAGATGATAACGATGCATTTAAATTATTAGATGAAGTTAATGTAGAAGAGCTGCTTGAACTAGAAGAAGTTATTCCAGAACGCTTTGTTGAGTATGCTAAAAAACAACTCGACGAAGCGCAGATTAAACAATACGAATTAGCACAGCAATATCCACCTGAACAACTAGGTCATTGGTTGGGGTTTGATTTCTTAAAAGTATCAGAGAAATTAACCGCTGGTGGGGCTAAAAAGCTGTTGCATAAAGGTTTGCCACAATACAGTGAAGTTATCTATTTAGTCAGTAGAAAAGGCAGCTTAATAGGTGAGGTTGCTGTTAACGATTTAATAAAAGCGAGTGACACTGACAGTTTAATAGCTTTGGCTAATCATGATTTCTCATCATTACATGCAGATGATGATTTATATGAAGCGGCAGAAGTCGTTATTCACTCAGAGAAAATGGCAATGCCAGTCGTAAACGCAGATAACAAGTTACTTGGCAGATTAACGATTGCCTCAGCGTACGAATTGCGCCAAGAAATTACCGATGAAGCGGCAGCTAAAGCGGGTGGTTTAAGAGAAGACGAAGATTTGTTCGCAAGTGTGCGAAAAAGTGCTAAAAACCGAGGTATTTGGTTGGGCATTAATCTAGCAACGGCGTTTTTAGCATCGTGGTTTATAGGATTATTTGGGGCAACGATAGAGCAAGTGGTTGCGTTAGCGGTGTTAATGCCAGTAGTGGCTTCTATGGGAGGGATTGCAGGAAGTCAAACATTGACCGTTATTGTTCGCGGCTTGGCACTGGGCCAGGTTACCGACTCCAACCGTAAAGCGTTACTTAAAAAAGAGCTGCGCGTGGGGGCTGTAAATGGGTTGGTGTGGGCGTTTGTTATTGGTGCACTTACTTATTTATGGTTTAGCGACATTATGCTAAGTATTACGATTACAGTCGCAATATTATTAAACTTAGTTGCAGCGTCGTTAGCGGGTGTTGTTATTCCGTCTATTTTAGACAAAATGAAAATAGATCCAGCATTGTCGGGCTCGGTAATTTTAACAACCGTTACTGATATTGTAGGGTTTGTAACCTTTTTAGGTTTAGGCAGCTTGTTGTTGCTATAAGCTTTTTTAATAGGAAAATATAATGACTTTTGATGTCATGATTTGGTGTGCAATTGGACTGTGTATTTCACAGTCCGCAATGTTTTCTGGTTTGAATTTGGCGTTTTTTTCGCTAAGCCGATTACAACTTGAAATGGAAAGTACGAAAGGTAACGAAGCCGCTATAAAAGTAATGGCGCTGCGTAATGATTCAAATTTTTTATTGTCGACTATTTTGTGGGGTAACGTAGGTATAAACGTATTACTTACTTTGCTTTCTGATTCGGTATTAATGGGGGCAAGCTCATTTTTGTTCTCAACTATCGCAATTACTATCATTGGTGAAATTACGCCCCAAGCTTATTTTTCGCGTAATGCGCTTAAAATGGCGAGTATGTTGTCACCACTTATCAAATTTTACCAGATACTGTTTTACGTTGTAGCTAAACCAACTGCTTTGGTGCTTGATGCATGGCTTGGAAAAGAAGGTATTACGTACTTTGCTGAAAGCGAATTAAGAGGCATTATTCGTAAACACATTGAAGCTGAAGAGGCTGATGTTCAGCATGTGGAAGGGATTGGCGCACTTAACTTTTTTAGTTTAGATGAGATCAGTGTAACCAAAGAAGGTGAGGTGATTGACCCTGACTCTATAATTGCATTGCCAACAAAGCTAGATTTACCGATATTTCCTGATCTTACGTTGACTGCCGATAACGAATTTTTACGTAAGTTACAT
Source organism: Pseudoalteromonas sp. BSi20495 (assembly GCF_000241185.1). Classification (NCBI taxonomy): domain Bacteria; kingdom Pseudomonadati; phylum Pseudomonadota; class Gammaproteobacteria; order Alteromonadales; family Pseudoalteromonadaceae; genus Pseudoalteromonas; species Pseudoalteromonas sp. BSi20495. The sequence continues at coordinate 9,647 of NZ_BADY01000031.1, read as the reverse complement.
AAATCAGGTTATAACTGGGTGATCATTACTAATGAAGATGGTTGGCCGTTATTGGTGGTTGATGCAGATGGTTTTTTACGTTCAGCATTGTTTGAACCAGAGGCTTTTGACCCATATCACTATTGCCACAGGCCAATCATTGTTACAGATGAAACCATGCGTTTGAGTGAAGTTATTTTAAAAATAAGAGCAAACCATTCACTTGATAAATCGTTTGATGGTGCCATTGATCACGACGTTGTATTAGTGTGGAGTGATGAAAAGCGTATTATTACTGGCGCAGATATATTTGGTCGATTACTCAAAGGTATGAGCGCACCTAAACTTGAACTGCATGAAAATACAGAGAACAAAAAGCCGCTATAAAGCGGCTTTTTTGTATACACTCAGCTGTGAGTTTATGCCCAACCTTCGTAACGTTTACGACGCGACAGCACAATAGTTAAAATAATACCAAAAAACAGTCCTAAAAATGCAATTGCGCCACCATAAGTAAGTAGCTGGCGTTTTTCTTTAGAGCTGGCAGCTTCTTTTTGAGTCCGCTCTATCTCCAGTGTGCTCTTTAATTTAGTTATTTGCTCAGAAAGTTGTTGGTTTTGATCTGTTAATTTTTGATTCTGCTCTTGCAGCTGCGGTAATTCTATTTGAGCTAGGCGTAACTTTTCTTGCATTGTGCCCATTTCACTACTCAGTGTTTGGTATTGTTGATGTAAACCAGCAGTTTGGGTAACAAACTTGGTTTCTATCCAGCCTTCGCGATCTTTATCGTCTTTAATTTTGATAAAACCATTTTCTTCAGCTGATAATAAAGTTAACTTTGTTCCTGCATCTACAGAGCCAAGAAGGCGATAATTTGTACTCGCTCCAGAGCGCATAAAAGTATATAAATTATCGATGATATAAGCGGTTTTTGCATCAGTGGAATTTGCCGCTTGGGCTTCTTCTGCATGGCTCATAAATGTGGTGGCTGTTAAAAGTAGCCCTAATAAGCAGTGTTTTAGCATTTATCTACCTTGTTAATCTAACTGCGTCCATGATGAACGTGATTTTTATTTCACATAAGTAGCCAGATAGTATGGATTTAAGCGCTTAATAGCAAGACTGATATTGTAACCCAGTCATGATTTTAGGCATAAATAAGACTAAAAAATTTGCATTGTGGATGCGCTTTGTTTATTTTGAGCACTTATTTATTTTAAAGGTAATCCGCAGACCAAATGGATACTGAAATAGAACTGAAGTTTTTGGTATCAGATGCCGTAGTTCCACTGATCCCCTCTTTAATTACTCAATTTGCAAAAACGGTTATAAACAAGCCTTCACGCAGTTTGCAAAACTCATACTATGATACACCGAACCGTGAACTTAGAGCGCTTGATATCGGGTTTAGAACGCGTTGTGCGGATACCCAATGTGAGCAAACTATAAAACTTGCAGGTGAAGTTGTTGGTGGGCTGCATCAACGCCCTGAATATAACTTACCACTTGAATCAAATCGTCCTAATTTGATGGCATTTAACGCCAACATCTGGCCTCATGGTATGCAAGTTGATTCAATTTCACAAAATTTATACCCCATTTTCAGTACTAACTTTATTCGCCGTACTTGGTTAATAGAGACTGAAACAGGGGCCAAAATTGAAGTCGTACTTGATAAAGGCGAAATTGCAGCGGCTGGTAAAATAGAGATTATTAGCGAACTTGAGATTGAGCTGGTTGAAGGCAGTCGCAACGAACTCTTTGCTTTAGCTGATAAGTTGGTGAGTCAAAACTGTATTCGTTTAGGTTTATATTCTAAAGCGGCACGTGGCTATCGTCTGGCTGATGAAAAACCATTAAAACCAAGTAAATCCATTGGCTTTGTGCAATTGTCTAGTTCACCAAGTCAAGAAAGTGCATTAGTTGCAGCAATGAATTTTGGTATCCGGTTTGTACAAAAACATGAGCAATGTTATTTCGATAAACCAAGTTTAAAAACACTGAAAAGAGTAACAGATGGTATTAGTTTAATTCGGCATACTTTTTGGTTGTATGACGATATTGTATCTAAAGAAAGCACAGACCATCTTCGCACTGAACTTAAATGGCTATTAAGTGAGTTAGCATGGGTTGAAAATGCAATTCAGCTTAAAACCTATACCTCTAAACGCCATGCTTTTTATAGAAAAATAAATGCAGCGCCGGCACTTGCACAAGTTATTAATGACTTAAAAGAGCTTCAACCCAGTATTGATGATATCAATGCGCTGTTTCATAGTGCGCGCTATAATCGATTACTATTATCGTTAACAACTTGGTTAATTGATAAGCACTGGCGTAAAGATTGGGGGCAGGTTGAACTTCAAGCTGCAGAAAAGCCAGTTTCATCGATTGCTAATCGTCTGTTTAATAAAGATTGGAAAAACTTGCATCATATGCTCCCAAAAGAGCAAACTCTCAGTATTACTGATTATTTAAGCTTGCGTACACAGCTTGAAAATAGCCTACTAAGTGGCAATTGCTTAGGTGCTCTATTTGATAAAGAGGAGCGATTGGAATTTAGGTTGCCTTGGTTGGATATTTCCCATGGAATGTATGAGTTAAGTACATTGGAGTATTTAAAGCAGTTATGTGCTGGGCAAGAAGATGAGCAACTCGCTAAAATTCAGTTGTGGCTTGAGCAAAAATCTGAGTATTTGGTAAATGCGATGGAGCAAAGCCGACTCGCGTCATTTGATATAGAACCGTATTGGCAAAAATGATAACAAGGCACTTTTGTAAGCCAAACTTTATTCAAAAGTGCACTTGCTTCTTTTTTTTAATGCAAGCCTTTAATGCGTATGCTAATCCGATTTGGCATTTGTACAAAAATGAGAAAGGGGTAAGCGTATATTATCAAATTCATGATGATGATACGTTTGAAGTTAAAGGCGAGCTAGTTGTAAATGGTGTCACCACTGAGGATTTTTTAGCGTTACTTAGTGATACGCAAGTGGCGCAAAAGTGGATAGAGAACGCCTCGAAAGTTAGTTTTATTAAAATACTGAGCCCCTCAGAAAACCTCGTTTACAGCTATTTTGACTCCCCTTGGCCAGTTGCAAATAGAGACGCAGTCACGTATTCGTGTTATTCACAATTAACACCAAATCAAAGCCAGCTAGTTATTAAAGCGCGCCCAAAAGAGCTGCCACTTTATAAAAATGTGGTCAGAATTAAAACTTTAAATGCAAAGTGGTTATTAACTCAGCAAGGCAACAATTTAAGTATTGCTTATCAAGTTTATGCTTTATCCGCAGGCATGATCCCTACTTGGCTTAATAATAAAGTAGGTCTGAAAAGTACCTACAAAACCCTGCTCAATCTACATGACATTCTTATTCATAAGAGGTATCAAGTAAAAGCGCCTCTGATTAAAGCTGGTAAATGCTGAACAGATAAGAATTTTATGGTGACTTACTCAGTCTTTAACTAAGCTAATAGTAATAACACACTCATATTAGGAGAGCTGATGAAGTATGTCGTTGCTATGTTATGTTTATTGCAAAGTTCATGGTTGTTTTCTCAAGAATATACTTTTGGTGTTGTACCTCAGTATGAATCGCAAAAATTGAATGCTATTTGGCAGCCTTTACTCAAACAAGTGAGTGAGCAAACAGGTGTAAAAATTGAGTTAATTACGGTTAAGTCTATACCTGTTTTTGAACAGGCTTTTGCTAATGGAGAATATGATTTTGCTTATATGAACCCTTGGCACAGTGTTGTAGCACATGAAAAACAAGGTTATTTACCCTTAATAAAAGATGCAGGGCGATCACTCCAAGGTGTTTTAGTTGTTAATAAAAAAAGTGGTATAGATAATTTAAGCCAGTTAGAGGGAGCTGAAATTGCGTTTCCTGCACCAAATGCACTAGGTGCTTCATTGTTAATGCGCGCCGATTTAGCTTTACTGTATGGACTAAAAATTAAGCCCGTTTATGTACAAACACACTCTTCGGTGTACTTAAACGTAGCACTGAACTCGACTAAAGCGGGAGGTGGAGTTTTAGGTACATTAAAACAGCAACCTAAAAATTTACAACAAAAGCTCAAAGTTATTTATAAAACTCGTGAAATTAGCCGCCATCCAATTGTTGCTCACCCGAGAGTTGCAAGTGAAATACAGATTAAGGTACAGCGTGCTTTTTTAAATATAGGCGAAAGTGATGAGCATAAACACTTATTTGCAGAGATCCCAATTATAGAGCCCAGTATTGCGACCTTAGCGGAGTATCAACAATTAACTGAATGGGGGCTAAGCGCATTTTATGTTGAGAATTAATTGGTGGCGTAGTCTGCGAGTACAAAGCTTTGTTGCTGTAATAACATTTGGTTTTTTATTGGTTTGTATTTTTATTTTTTACGCACTACCAGAGCAAGCTCGTTGGGTTAACGAAGGACTTTCTAAAACCGCACAACGGTCACTGCAACAACTGTCTACTTCAGTAACAACTCCTTTGCTTACTCGCCAATATGCCGAACTTTACGAGCAGATTGATAGCCAGCTAGAAATTCAACCGAATTGGAAAAGAATCCAAGTTATAGATGAGGTAACAAAAAACCAATTGTATCCATTGGACACTTGGCAGGGCACAATTGAGCGTAGTGATGTTGTACTAAGTCAGCAGGTTTTATTTTTAGATAAACCTCTAGCAAAAATTATTTTAGTCGCTAATTTCACTAACGAAATAAATGAATCCTCAAAGCTGCATTACACACTAATATACAGTCAATTTACCATACTCGTTATTTTTTTCATGGCGCTTGCTTGGTTAGTTGATTATCGAATCACAACGCCTTTGCGCAGACTGGAATTTGCTTTTTCCAAGCTCGCAAAAGGCGATTTTAATTGTCATGTTGATAGGCAACAAAAGAATGAAATTGGCAGTGTTATCAATGCATTTAATAAAATGGCTATTGAAGTTCAAAGTAATCATCAAAAATTGAATAGGCTGCGCATTGAGGCGGAATCGGCAAGTAAAGCAAAGTCTGATTTTATGGCAAGTATGAGCCATGAATTACGCACTCCGTTAAATGCTATTTTAGGTTTCGCTCAGTTATATGAATATGACGAATTTGCTAATAATATACAAAAAGGTAACGCCAAAAGTATTTACCGAGCTGGTGAACACTTACTCTCATTGATTAATGATGTACTTGATTTAACGGCTATCGAGTCTGGAAATATGCAATTTAATTTTGATTATGTGCCTATCAAACCACTTATCGAAGATTCTGTGGAGCTTGTAAGTGAATTAGCAAAAGCACAGTCAATGACTCTGTACACTGAAGGGTTCGATTTACTTAAAGGACTAAATTTTTATATTGATAAACGTCGCTTTAAACAAGTAATGTTAAATTTACTCTCTAATGCGATTAAATATAATAAACGAAATGGTGAGATTTACATAAGTTGTAAAATTTTAAATAATCAGCAGTGTGAAATTAGCGTTGCTGACACAGGGTGTGGCTTTGCAAATGATGATATTTCTCGATTGTTTAAACCTTTCGATCGATTAGGTGCAGAAACGAGTAAGGTCCATGGCACAGGTATTGGACTGGTCATTACCAAGGAGTTGGTTGAGCGCATGCAAGGAAAAATATCAGTACAAAGTGAATTAAATAAAGGATCGTGCTTCAGTTTGACGTTTAATACTTTTGAACAGGCTAGTTTTTCTTCTAATTCAGATGATTGCGTAATCAAAGAAAAAAACTTTTCAGCAAACTCTTTGCCTATTTTAGATGTATTAGTTGCTGAGGATCAGGTTACCAATCAACAAGTATTAAAGCAGCAATTAACAATACTCGGTGTGCGCTCAACTTTTGTAAGTAATGGAGAGCAGGCTTGGCAAACATTACAAAACAAGCACTTTGATGTTTTACTTACGGATATCCAAATGCCTCTTTTAGATGGTTTTGAGCTAACGACAAGAATACGAAAAGATAGTCGTTTCGAACCTTTGATCATTATTGCCATTACAGCCAATATTGTTAAAAAGAATTTAGACGATTGCCATAAAGTAGGTATGAATGGTTTTTTAACTAAGCCTGTTGAGTTAGTGAAACTTAAATCACTTTTAATTAAGCACACAAAAACAGTGGTTAACTCTGAGGTTAAAACCAATCAAAAGCCTGAAACAGAGACTCATTCGTTTGATCAACTCGACTTATCCGTGTTGCGTGCAATGCTCGGAGATGATCCCGCAGTACATTGCATGGTATTTAATGCATTTTTGCAAACAGCAGGGGAGCAAGTTAAGTTGATACGTGAGTATGCAAGCTGCGATGACTTTACTGGCATAGCATTTCAGGCCCATGGCTTAAAATCATCATCAAAATCAGTGGCGACGATACGACTTGCAGATATATGTCAGGAAGTTGAAACTTTGGCAGAAAATAAAAGTGTCCAAGGCAACTTAATTAAAGAGTTAGAGTTATGTTTTAACGCTGTGATAGCTCAGTTAAGTCGTTATTGCCAGCAATATGAAAATAAATAGGTGGCTCAATAAGAGCCACCTCTAGTAAATTTAGAGATTAGTATTTTGCGGCTTGGCCTTCTTTAGGCAAGGCATTTTTAATAAAGTTACGCAGGTCATTATTAGAGCTTTCTAGATCAGCATGGCGAAGGTACATCATGTGCCCGCTTCTATAGCCCTTAAAACTCAAACGTTCCCTCATTTTTCCGCTAGGATCTAACTGCCATAACGTGTATTTAGCATCAAAGTAATTGGTTGCGCCATCAAAGTACCCTGATTGGATCATGACGTTTAAATAAGGGTTTTGCGCCATTGCCAAACGAAGGTTTTCGCCAGTATTGTTACCCGTTCTATCCCAAGGGTGAACATTACCGAATAAGTTATATTTTACATCTGTTTTATAGTTTAACTCTTCACGTAAGTAGTAATTAATTGCAGGGGTAAAAGAGTGTAACCATGACGTAAGTTCAGCCCAGTAATCAGGAGACTCACCTGCGCCTCGTTTATCCATCCCCAAATAGCGAGAGTCTAGACGCCCTAAAGTTTGACCACGTTCACGTAGTAATTCTTTCCAGAAAAACTGGGTTGGAATATCTAAGTTATTTTGCTCAACAAATTTTTCTGACAAGCCAGCATAGTGCGCCATTTTTGTAATTATACGACGTTTTTCATCTGCATTAATAAAGCCACCTTTAGCAAGAGCTGGGATTAACTCATTTACAGTAAACAGCTCAACTTCTGGTAATAGCTCGTCTAAGTCTTTAGCTTGTAAATCGGCTTTAAGTGCTTTGTGATACCAAGCAGTTGCAGCGAAGTAAGGTAGGCGGTTGGCAGCTTTTATTGGGCCATCGCGCTTAATACCAATATCGGTAGGTGATACGAGTACAACACCGTTAATATACATCCACTGACTGTTTTGAAGCTCATGAGCTAAACCCGATACACGTGTTGTGCCATAGCTTTCGCCAATTAAAAATTTAGGCGAGCGCCAGCGCTCTGCTCTATTTACAAAAGTATTTAACCATTCAGCAAGGTATTTAATATCGGCATTTACACCAAAAAATAGCTCTTTTTGCTTTGCTTTAGAAAGGAGTTCGCCTTTCTCATTTTCAAGTACGCGAGAATAACCGGTATTTACCGGGTTTACATAAACAATATCGGCAATATCAAGCACTGAGTAAGGATTATCTTTTACGCCATAAGGCTGAATAGGGTAACCTTCGTCATCAATTTTTAATACTCTAGGTCCAGTATAGGCAAGGTGCATCCATACTGATGCAGAGCCGGGCCCACCATTAAAAGAAATGAGTAGTGGGCGAGTTGTTCTGTCGTCTACTTTGTCACGGGTATAGTAGGTATATTGAAGCGTTGCAATCGCATCGCCTTTATCATCCCACACAGGTTGAGTACCTGTGGCAACTGTATAGCCAAAACGTTGGCCGTTAATTTTGGCTTTGTGTTGAGTAATTACTTTACTGTCGACATCTATACGGCGTTGGTTATCTGCAAGTGAGGCAGTACTGAGCACTAAGGTGATAATAGCGATTGGTAAACTGATAATCCGACAAAGCGTCATGGGGTATCCTTATTATTGTTGATAGGCTATTAAAAGCAATTACTGGCTAAATAACAAAAGTATTGAGACTAGTGACCGATATTTTTGGTTGAATAAGTAATAATGTGCTTTTAGGTTAATTTATAATTTATTTATTTAGCTACTTATAAAAATCCGGTATATTTACGTGCCAGCTTATTATTGACTCTTTTGTATGATTTTATACCGTGAGAATGAAGTGGTGATATTTTGTACTTGCGGCCATACCGCAAAATTAATCAGAAGTTAAGAGAAGGGTCTATGCAAAGAGTATTAGTGGTCGAAGACAGTAAAGTAGTACAGCAGGTTCTACGCCACTTAACTGCACATTATTTAGACGTTACTGTCGATTTCGCTTGGTCTTTAGCTGAATGTGAAGCGAATGTTGAAAAACATAAATACTCACTTGCTCTTGTAGACTTAACGTTGCCTGATGCACCGAACGGGGAAGTTGCAAAATATACCTTATCAAAAAAAATCCCAACCGTTGTACTGACTTCAAAAATTGATGAATATAAACGCCAGCAAATGCTTGAGTTAGGGGTTGTCGATTACGTAATAAAAGATAATCGCGATTCATACCACTACGCGGTGAAGTTGGTAGCACAGCTTCTGCGAAACCAAGGGTGTAAAGCATTAATCGCAGATGATTCTGTATTGAGTCGTTCCTTGATGAAGCAAATGCTCGAAAAGCAATTATTTGATGTAACAGCGGCACACGATGGTCAACAAGCGCTTGATATATTAAAGGCAGACCCTGACATTAAGTTACTGATGACTGACTATGCAATGCCTACAATGGACGGTTTTGAACTAGTTAAAGCGGTGCGAAATTTTAGAGGCCGTGATGATTTAGCGATTATAGGATTATCGGGGGCTGGAAAACATGGTTTATCAGCCCGCTTTATCAAATATGGCGCGAACGATTTTTTAACAAAACCGTTTATGAATGAAGAGTTTCATTGTCGGGTGTTACAAACAATGGAACAGCTTTCGTTAATTGCAGATATCAAAGAGAGTGCTTTTAGAGATCATTTAACGGGTCTTTATAATCGACGTTATTTTTATCAATATGCAGAAAAATTATTAAAAACTAAAAATCAAAATAACACCTTAGCTTTACTCGATATCGATCTTTTCAAAAACATAAACGATACATTAGGACACGAAGGTGGTGATCAAGCGTTAAAGCAAGTAGGAGCACTGATTCGTTCTGCATTTGCTAACTTTACTGTTGCGAGAGTTGGGGGGGAGGAATTTGCCATTATTTTACCTGATATAGGGCTAGCTAGAGGGCGCGAATACCTCGAAGCATTTAGAAAAAAAATGGCAACGTATGATTTTTCTATCAGCGATCGGTCATTCACTATTACTACTAGTATTGGTTTAGCCGAATTTCAAAACACAAGCTTAAGCGATGCAATGCGCGTTGCAGACACTGCTTTATACGAAGCTAAAAATAGAGGACGCAACTGTATTGTATAAATGCATTATTGCTTTTAATTGGTGCAGAATCATCTAATGCACCAATGTAGCTGGCTTGTTAAAAAAACGCACCTAAA
>NZ_BADY01000032.1:0-17890 GCF_000241185.1 Pseudoalteromonas sp. BSi20495 | reverse complement strand
TCTTTTTGTATACGCTATAAACCATTAGTACATTAGTACATTAGTACATTAGTACATTAGTACATTAGTACATTAGTACATTAGTACATTAGTACATTAGTACATATATGAGCTGAATAACTAAAGACACCATCACTAATGGCCAAATATATTTACTGTATTTGGTTGCGCCGTTGAGCCCTATTTTAGTTTGATACTTTTCAAGTAACGGAATAAGCACAGCAAGTGCTATAAACAAACCAATTAAAATAACGAATATATTCATATCAGTGCCCTACTTATGGTAACTCATGCCCTTTAGCGCTCACATAAAGTGCATACCAATGCTCACGAGTTAGCTCTACATTTACAGCATCACAAGAGGCTTTAATTCGCTTAGCGTTAGTCGTCCCAATAATTGGTTGGATCGATGCGGGATGGCGAAGCAACCATGCAAGTACAATTGCCTCAGCAGAAGTACCATAAAGTGCTGCCAGCTTATTAACTAAAATACTGGTGTTTATATCGGCCTGCGATGCATTTGATAAATCACTACCAGTGTACAAACCTTGGCATAAACTGCCCCAGCTTTGAATTTGGATTTCAAAATGGCGACAGTACTCAATACTGCCTGGTGTAAAATTAAGATCTTTACCGTCACTGTTACCGGCATATATGCCTTCATCAACAAACTGATGTTTTTGCAGGCTCGCTTCTATTTGATTGGCAACAATTGGCATGTCGAGCGCATGTTGTAAAAAGTTCATTTGGTGCTGCTGCATATTAGATACTGCAAAATTGCGTACTTTGCCACTTTCTTTTAAACAACTAAACACACGTGCAATTTCATCAACTTCCATGAGTGGATCAGGGCGGTGCAACATAAGTACATCTAAGTACTCTGTGTTTAATCGCTTTAAGGACGCTTCGACTGATTGCTCAATCCATTTAGCTGAAAAATCATAACGCTTCGGCCCTAAGTCATCTTCAAATCGAATCCCACACTTAGATTGAATATATATATATTCTCTAAGCTCTGCTCGCTCACTTAGCGCTTTACCAAATACTTGCTCGGCCTTACCAAAGGTATAAATATCAGCATGGTCAAAAAAGTTAATACCACTTTCAATGGCGTTATCTATACATTCATGAGCTTGCTTAACATGTGCGTCAGTGATTGCGTCTTTATTCCAACCGCCGCCCAGACCCATACATCCAAATACAAGCTTACTAACATTAGGTAAATATTTTGCTAAAGGTGTGTGGAGCATTATGACTATCCTTAAAATTGCGAAGAACATCCACTTTAAACAAAAATACAGAAACAAGAAACTATTAACGACGAGAAATAAAAGCAAAAAAAAGCGCAGTAAACTGCGCTAAATCATTTATTAACTACCACGTTAATTATTAGCCAACAAGCGCTAATAAAATACCCGCAGCAACGGCACTACCAAGTACACCTGCTACGTTTGGTCCCATTGCATGCATAAGTAAAAAGTTATGTGGGTTACTTTCAAGGCCCACTTTATTAACTACTCGTGCCGCCATTGGCACAGCCGATACACCTGCCGCCCCAATTAATGGATTTATAGGCGTTTTAGATATTCGATTAAGTCCTTTTGCCATAAATACGCCAGATGCCGTACCAATTGCAAAAGCCAGTGCGCCAAGTACTAAAATACCAATCGTCTCAACAGTTAAAAACTTATCTGCTGCTAATTTAGACCCTACAGCTAAGCCTAAAAATATAGTTGTAACATTGATGATTTCGTTTTGAGCACTGTTACTTAATCTATCAACAACACCCGACTCCCGCATTAAGTTACCTAAACAAAACATACCTACAAGCGGTATAGCAGCCGGTAAAAACATTGCCGTTAAACTAAGTACCATAAGGGGGAAAATAATCTTTTCCTTTTTAGATACCTTACGTAATTCAGGCATCTTAATTTGACGCTCTTCTGGTGTGGTTAACGCACGCATAATTGGCGGCTGAATAATTGGCACAAGTGCCATGTATGAATATGCAGCTACCGCTATTGCGCCTAGTAAATCAGGTGCCAGTTTTGATGCTAAAAATATTGCCGTTGGCCCATCGGCACCACCTATAATGGCAATAGCTGAGGCATCTTGTAAGGTAAACTCAAAACCTGGTACATAGTTAAGTAATATGGCGCCAAACAATGTAGCAAAAATACCAAACTGTGCAGCCGCACCTAATAACAACATACGTGGGTTTGCAATAAGCGCGCTAAAGTCGGTCAGCGCCCCTACTCCCATAAATATCAACAGCGGAAAAATCCCCGTATCAATACCCACATAATAAACGTAGTACAAAAGCCCACCTGGGTCTGACAAACCTGCCACTGGTACATTTGTTAAAATTGCACCAAAACCAATAGGTAGTAATAATAATGGTTCAAAGCCTTTAGCTATCGCTAAAAACAGTAATAAACACCCTACCGCAATCATTATTAACGATGGGATTGTAAAGTTAGCAATGCCTGTCGCATTCCAGAGGTTTAAAATACCTTCCATCCTCTATTTACTCCTAAGCTAATGCAATCATAGCGTCGCCGGTAGTTACAGCATCGCCTTCACCAACTAACACTTCAGCAATTGTTCCGGTATGCGTAGCGCGTATTTCAGTTTCCATTTTCATGGCTTCCATAATAATCACTACATCGCCTTCGTTAACAACTTGCCCAGCTTTTACCTTAATCTTAAAAATATTACCGGCTAGAGGCGCGTTAAGTGTTTCACCTGATGCAACCGAAGCAGACTGAGGCATATGCTCAGAGTCTTTTAATGTTACTTCTTTAAGTTCACCACCTTGCGCTACTACTACGTCATAAACTTTACCATCTACTTTTACGCTGTATTGCTCAGCCTTCACTTTGTTACTATTTGAAACTGATTTAGAAGGTGCTTTACTGCTTTTATCTTCAATAGAAGGGACTGGTTCAAATGCATCTGGGTTATTGCGATTTTTAATAAACTTCAAACCAACTTGCGGAAATAACGCATAAGTTAGTACGTCATCAATTTGATCATCAGCCAGTGTTAAGCCTTGCTCTTGCGCTTCTTTTAATAACTCAGCTTCAAGCGTTGCAAGTTCTGGTGCAATGTTATCTGCAGGGCGACAAGTAATAACTTCTGCTCCATCAAGCACACGCTCTTGTAGCTCTTTATTCATTGGTGCTGGTGTTAAGCCATATTCACCTTTTAATACGCCAGCAGTTTCTTTAGTAATTGTTTTATAACGCTCACCTGTTAGCACATTAAGTACCGCTTGAGTGCCAACAATTTGCGACGTTGGTGTTACTAAAGGTAAAAAACCAAGATCTTCACGTACACGTGGGATCTCAAGTAAAACCTCATTAAGCTTATCGGCTGCGCCTTGCTCTTTAAGTTGGTTTTCCATGTTTGTAAGCATGCCACCAGGTACTTGAGCTAGTAAAATACGCCCATCAACCCCTTTTAAGCTACCTTCAAATGCCGCATATTTTTTACGCACATCTCTAAAGTAAGCAGCAATTTCTTCTAGGTGGTTTAAATCAAGCTCAGTATCACGCTCAGTCCCTTCAACTATCGATACAATAGTTTCAGTTGCAGAATGTCCATAAGTCATACTCATTGATGAAATAGCGGTATCGAGCATATCAATGCCTGCATCAATCGCTTTTTGGTAAGTAGCAGTACTTAAACCTGTTGTAGCGTGGCACTGCATAGCAATAGGAACCGATACGGTTTCTTTAAGTGCTTTAATTAGTTTTTCAGCATCGTAAGGCTTTAATAAGCCCGCCATATCTTTAATACAAATTGAATGACAGCCTAAATCTTCTAATTGCTTAGCAAGAGTCAGCCACATATCAAGTGTATGAACTGGGCTAACTGTGTACGAAATAGTACCTTGAGCGTGCGCGCCTACTTTTATAGCCGCTTTAATCGCTGTTTCTAGGTTACGTACATCATTCATTGCATCAAATATACGAAATACGTCAACGCCATTTTTATGTGCGCGTTCTACAAATTTTTCAACTACGTCATCAGCGTAATGACGGTAGCCTAATAGGTTTTGACCGCGTAATAGCATTTGCTGTTTAGTATTAGGCATCGCTTTTTTAAGCGCACGAATACGCTCCCACGGATCTTCGCCTAAATAACGAATACACGAATCAAATGTAGCACCACCCCACGATTCAATAGACCAATAACCTGCATCATCTAACTTGCTAGCAATCGGTAGCATATCGTCTAAACGCATACGTGTTGCGAGCAATGATTGGTGCGCATCGCGTAATACCAATTCTGTTAATTTTAATTTAGCCATGTGTGTGCCCCTTATTTATTATTTGATTTGTACTGAGCAATGGCAGCACTAATAGCAGCGATGTGCTCATTAGGCACACCTTGAGATTTAAAAGACGGTGATTTAGCTGGTGATGCTTCTGGTTCGCTATAGCGCGTCACCAAATTAGACATAAGCGTTACGGCACCAATTAATATCGACAGAAATACAAACACCCCAACCATACCAGTAAGCATTAAGCTACCAGCCGTTGTGAGTAGAGCACCTATATCCATTTTTCTCCCCCTTGAAACCCATATCGAAAATAAAAAATCGATTTAATTAAATATTTATTCACTGGATAATAACAAAACTAATTATTTTGTCTACTCCTTGTAAATTGGTAAAACCAATTAAACTATAATCAACATAAAACTCAACTAATTTACATACCAGAACCTTGCAATCACGCAGCCTACAATAGTTACAGGAAATAATGACTATAGCTAATAGTTATATATAAGTTGTTAATTAACTATCCGGTTAAATAAAAAAAACATGAAAAATCATAGGAAACACAAAAACAAAGGATCAATTGTTAATTGGTCTTACCAAAATAAATGTATTTAGTGAATATTTACCAGCAATGTGTAACGGTGTGAATAACTTACATAGCAAAGCGTAAAAGTTACTAATCAACTAATTACCCAAAACACACAAAAAAACATAAGCACATGATATTAAACAACAATACACTTTGGCATGTAACTGGCATTAGTTATTGTGAGCAAAATTTATAAACCAAGGAGAAAACAATGTTACGCTGGACAATCACATTTTTAGTTATTGCTTTAATCGCTGCAGTGTTAGGTTTTGGTGGCATCGCAGGTGCCGCAGCTGGTATAGCAAAAATTATATTTTTTATCTTTTTAGTACTTTTAGTGATTTCATTAGTTTCAGGTGCACTACGTGGTAAATCACCCAGGTAGATAATCCATAAAACTAACAAACACTTATACTTAATTAACACTTACAAGGAATTACATTATGAATTCAACAACTGTAAAAGCAGCACTAATCGGTCTATTCGCAAGTTTTTTCATCATGGGTTGTGAAGACAATCATGCAGAAGACGCAGGTGAACGTATTGACGAAGCAGTAACTGACGTGCAAAACAAAGTAGAAGATGCATGTGAAAATGTTAAAGAAGGCGTAAACGCTGAAGAAACTAATTGTTAATTCTTCTTTTACTAAAAAAGCGGCTCTCAAGAGCCGTTTTTTTGTCTTCATACGTCCTCACGGAAGTTATGTAACTCAGCCTCGATTGATTATGTACTAGAACAAAACCGATGCTTTGAGTTTATGTTGGCGCATGATATTAACTACGCAATTTATGCTGTATTACTCCCCCACGCTTTATACCCAAGCACTGCTATACAATACACGACTCTTTGGTCAGCTTAAGTAAATGATTATCTTCAACTGTTATATTAACCTGAACTCTGGTTAATAGATTTACTAACACATTGAATTATGGTGATATTTAAATTTATTTTCTCTAGCCAGCGGTTTTCAGTGAAAACAAGGCGAATTTACGCGTCAATAGCTGGCCTGTTGCAAGTAAATTCAACATAGTTAGCGCTCAAAAGAGCTGTTCGAGACAACTTTATTATCCAGAGTTCAGGTTATATTAGTCAAAAGCTTTTCAAACATCCCACAAAAATTGCCAGCTGGAATAAAAAGTAGTAAAAGTCGATATAAGTTACCCAATTAAAATAAGTGGTGGGACCACGTTAAATGATGAACTTTAAAAATATTTAGTTATATATTTCATCAAAAAACCAACAATAGTAGTAGTCTAAATGGTTATTTTTCGAATTTAGAAGTGTGTTGGATCAAGTCTGAGCTAGTACAAGTAAATATCTATTAAATTTCTGTTAGGCTGTTCTACACTTTCTGCAGTACGACTGCAATGAAATTTTGCCATCCCCCATAGCTCTATAACCGAAGTACGCCTCCACTTCTTGAGATGTTTTAGCAATCGTGTTGCATGTATTTGATGGGCATTGAGCAATAACACCTTCTGGTTTTACTTTTTTAACTAAGGGAGTAGCTTTCTTTCGTCCTTTACTAGACTCAAGAAGTGTATCTAGACTTTGAGAGCCTTCTGGTTCCTCGACCTTATACCGACGATAGAATTCAGTACATAAGAACACTAAGCCACAAAATACAAAAAATGGCTCATATAACCCTTCAGGATCTAGCATCCACAGGGTACCTATGATAACTAAAACTATTATTGCACCGAACTCTAACAGAGCTATTCTTCCCAAGCTTCTATAATTCATAGTAAACCACTTTCTTTATGTTAAACATATTCTCTTGTAAAGGATACGAAACTCCTCTGCCACCTTGAATACTAAAACTACGCATATTAAAAAAGCTACATATTACGGGCTTCCTTAAACTGGTTGTTAGTTTTAGCTAATATGATCGAGCCTTAAAGAAGCGGGGATTTTCTTTAAGACGTTTTTTATGTTCATGCTCAGGCATAAAAATCATCAATAAAAAAGATAACACCGCTGTAAAACCTAGCGAAAAGAAAGCATTTCCAAAAAATGACTGAATTGAAAAGCCAAAAATTCCATTTAAAAATTCAGGCACGAACATAAATAAAACCATGCAGCTACCCAAACCAACCATTCCCCAACTTTTAGCTGTTTCTCCCTTTTCTTTAGGAGTCAAACCATAGCATATATCTGCGTGACAACCTTTGCAAAAAGTAATACCTTCCTTCACAAATGTTTCGCAGTATGGGCAGTTATATCCACTATAAAGTAACTCTAGCGGTACATCTTGACCTTCGTATTCATACTTTGCTATTGCCTCAGCTTGATGTTTCCAACCATAAAGAAGCTCTACTGGATACCTTACTACATCAACATCAATCATCTTGGCGCAAGACTCACACAGCCAGATCCCATTTAAAACTGATTTTCTATCCTCGGGAAATAAATCGGAGTCGTATCTCGGGCCATTCATTGAAGCAGCGGTGATATGGCAAGCGACACCAATACTACTAGCTTTAGTGTAATCAGAATTAGGTCCCGTTGTTTTTCGACGGCACTCGGGGTTAGAACAGCAATTACCAACTCGGTGCTGCAAAGTTAGCTTAGTTTTTTGTGTAAAATCATCTCTCATAATCACTACAACACTGTTTATACATACAGCCAAAGAGATTATACGGTATAAGTTTAATAGTCAAACCAACAGTTTTATCGTGTGCGAATCGCTCATAGCGGCCTGTCAGATGAGACTAACAAAACTAGACAGCAGACTAACAAAACTAGACAGCCACTTTAATTTAACAAGCAAAGCTGTATTATTAGATTTACTTTTTAGGTCAATGATTAGTGCTTTACGACTACGTTAATTTTATTTCATCCAGTAAATCAGCAATCATCACTCTTAAACCTAAATTACACGCATGAAAATGACTGCATGATGCAGTTTTAACTTTTCTACTGAGTAATTTAAGGTTTATGCTAATAGCTTTTCACAATTACTTATATTAGCTCGCCGTTTTCTGCTTAAGTTTTCACAATAACTTGCTTGTGAGGTCGGCCTGCCTACTGCACCATGAAATACGCGTGTAAATTGTGTGGTGAGTTTCAACCAGTTTTCAGAGGAAATATTGACTCTTTCGAGTAAGGGTAACTGTATACTCTCAATATACCCTCGTTTGTCTTCTCGTATACAACGCCCTGTTAACTCAACAAGTTCAAGGTACGATTTAAGCTCAAAGGGTAGCCCTTTTGGCATGATTTGACGTGGCATGCCTGCAAAGCGGAGTAATTGTTTTGGCTGCTTGCCTTCTTTTGCGCATATTAACCGTACTTGAGCACTGGTATGGTCTGATTCTTCTGGTGTCTTTGCCATTTTGGCTCTGATGGGGTTTAAATCTACATACGCCATGCAGGCCGCCAATGCAGCTTCATCCAATAATGCTTGTGATGTAAAACGTCCCTCCCAAAACCTGCCAGTGCAGTTATCTTCTTTATTTGCTCTGCGGGCTATGTTTTCATTTAACAACCGCATAAACCAGCTAATACTTGATAGGCGTTCTCGATATTCCTTTACTGTTTGATTAAAAAAGATAAGCTCAGCTTTACTTAGCTTTTCACCTTGTATGTATTTTTGCGTGAGTACAGTGCCTTTACAAAGTTTATGCCAGCGGATAATAATCGCTTTATCATTTAATCGATTCACTTTTTTATCATCAACATACAGCACTAAATGAGTGTGGTTACTCATAACGGCATAAGCACATACATCAATACAAAATACCTTAGCTAGCTCAAGCAGTTTATCTTCAACCCAGCCTCTGCGGTGCTCGTAAGATTGACCTGTAAAGTGGTCTTCACCGCACAAAAAAGCACGCCGAACACAACGTGATATACAGTGGTAGTACTTTGTATCAACCAAACTTACTTGACGCTTTCTTGCGATTGCCATAAGACACCCTGCTTGTTTTCACACTTATGAAAGCCTAGTACTTAGTTCGCCAAACTGCAAAAATTAGAGTGGGTGTCTAGTTTATTAAGTTTATCAAATTACATTGGTCACGTAAAAAATCTTCAAGTGTCTTTTTCATATTCTTCCCTTATTTAATTGATCGCATTAAAAGTTGCACTATTGCTCAGTAATCTAACAGATTTATCAGAGTAAACTTTACCTATATTAACGCGAAAACGCCCTTATTTTATGAATTTATATTATTAGCAAATGGTGTAGGTTATTGCTTTCTATAAATATTATGCTTATCTAAATATATGGAAAAGGGGAAGTTTCCTCTTATCCTTACTAAGTTAATGACTACTAACATGAATGACTATATCTCGCTCAAAGCTGCCTGTCAGATGAGCCCCAAACGGTAAGTCAGATGTAAGTACTACACTGTAGAGGTTATGCAGCTTTGAGGCACCATTCAGAAACCTTATCTGCTAAAGTTTCTTCTGAATGCTCGCACTCGACATGAATAGAATGTTTTTTCATTAACCAAGTAAATTTATCTATTTCATTTTCAATTAACTCTAGTTTAGATAACTCTAAATCACTTCCTGGAAGCATTAGGAAGACGGCATTATCTGTTTCATTTAAATATTCAGATGCAACTTCAATATCTCTATATCCATCAAATAAATTGCACTTTACCCTCTGCAAATCTTTGTAAGCAGCTGAAACTAAAGTCCCGCTCCCATTTTTATTTTTAAAAGGTAAATAAGCCTTTGTATTATTTTTAAATGAAACATATGGATCGTGTGGTACATACAATCCAAACTCCAGTTCTAATTTCTCTTCTAAACGGCTTTTTATTCCAGAATATAAAACGTCTCTATTAATAGAGTTGAAATGGTGCGCTTTAGCTTTTACTCTTCGCTTTTGTCCTAAAGTTACTACAGATGAATAAAGCCTTTTCAGAATTTCATTACATGATTTACCTTGTGTAAAACCCCTCGCTACACATTTGATCTGTGGTGCGATTGACTCAGTAAAACCTTTATTACTAATTACTTCAGTAGCAACATCACATGCAAGCCTTGCATGAAAGATCATATCTCGGCTCGAGAATAAGCACTCAATGCGATCAAAATAATCTAAACATTTCGTTTGGACAGTCCCATCTTCCAACTTGATACCTACACCTAAGTTAAGTACCTCTCCCGTAGAAAGGTCTGGTATCCACTGTATTGAATACCATTGACCTTTTAACATTTCTTGGGCTTCTTTTTCTGCTAGAATTTTTCTTAATTGATCCATTTAAACCACCAACAATTGATACTGTTTTGCAACTCGAGTCTTACCTAGGTTAGCCCTTTGCTTCAGAAAAGTACCAAGGCTTTGTTTCTGCAAAACGCCTTTATTAGTACTTTCAAAAAAAACATTCCACCAATACTCTAGATCATCTATCACATTATTATAAATTGAAGCATGCTTTGATGTGGCCGAACATATGGAGCTCTTTATAGGTAAAGGCATATGAGTAAAATAGTTTAAAATATTGATTAGCTGATTTTCATATTCTTGTGTTGCCACTAATTGAGACGGTTCCCAATTTAAACTTACAGGTAAGTTACTATGATCAATTAAATAAATTTTGTTCTTACTTTCAATTACAAAATTTCCTAAATTACGATCTTGATTTGCAACCCAATCATCAAAAGATATGGCGTCAGCCAACAGCTCCCAGCCAGCTAAGATATTAATTAAAGCTTTACATTTAGACATTTGGTCAGGGTAGTAGCTATTTGGTGTTTTACCATTCACAGCACTGACAACAATGCACCATTCATGATATTTCTGATTTGGATCTTGATTAAGCTGAGTACTAAATAAGTTATCTGATAGGTTTATAATGCCTACTTTCCCAGGTATTGATAGAGAGCAACCATTCGCAATAATATAACCCGTTATTTCATTAACTAATGCCAATTGATTACTAGTAACGTATCTCTTAACGAACGATTTTCTTACAACGCCATCATCCCAGTTAACATTACATATAAACGTATCTGCCATAGCTCCATCAGTAGCACGAGATAAAATATCTAACAATCGGCTTTCACCCAAAACCTCTACAGTTAGCTTAGTCACAATAAATCCTTTTGATTAACTTTTCCTCACTTTAACAATATTTTAATTATATGTCCTTATGAATTTAGCCTATAGCTATTAACAACTTTTACAAGCCTCCCTAAACTAGCACCACCATGCGTGTACTTATCTGTAATCCCACCTTTTGAAATTTCGTGACCAACAACTTGTTGTATCAGTGAAAGATCAAATGAATGATTATTACGTATGTTACTTATGAACGTATGCCTAAAGCTGTGATAACTTCGCAGTTCATCTAATTCATTCACACTTGGTATTTCAAGCTCCACAACCAAGCGACCGAACCAACTAGTGATACTCTCAGCCGAGGTTATTTCATATAAGATACGTTCTTGCGTTTGCTCTACGTATTCTAAAAAGCCAAGTTCGATTAAGCGTTTATGGATAGGAATTTTACGTTTAGCGTTATTCGTTTTAAGGCGTTGTAATTCGTGTTCATCAGTTATTAAAATGTAGTTAATGCTATCTTCAACACGAATATCTGTTTTTCTTAACTGATAAATTTCTGTGCGCCTTGCGCCTGTATACATGGCTAATAATAGTGACCACTTTTGCCACGCATGTTTTGTTCGCATTGCAAAGGCTTCAAACTTATTAAGCTCTTCACTATTAAAAACACCACGTATACGCTGTTTAAAGTCTCGTTTTATAGTACATGGTGAATGCTGAATATATTCAACAGTATCTCTTTTAGCATACGCGAATATCCCCTGTAACCACTTGTAATAGCCTTGAACTGTTTTCGGTGTAACTAAGTCTTCTTCTGGCACATCAAAGCTTAGACACTCTTGCAGGCTCATTTTGGTGTATGGTGCGCGATTCTTTTTAGGTAGTTGATAACAACGGTCAATAAAGCGACCTATGTCACTCGCTTTGTAACTTTCAATTGGTTTATCTTCACTCAGTAAACACCATGCTTCGTAGTGACGAGCATAATCTTTTTTAAGCTTATCGCTCAAATCTGCATTTACTTTAAAATCTAAAAAATCGGCATACACTTCTGAAAATAATGGGCCTTGAGTTTGTTGCTTTTCTTCATTTGGCTGACTTTCAGCTATGGTGTGTGAGCTTTTATTAAACATTGAATCTAATAAATGTTTTTGCTCTGAATCTTTAGTTAAGCAAGAGGCTAAGTATTTAGCCTGTAAATTTCTTGAGGTTTCTAGCATACTTTTGAATGCCGAATACTCTAATGACCCATGTTCAAACTCTACATCGTATTTGTTTAGTGTATCAATTGCATCAATATTATCGGCATAAAAGTTGTCGTTTTCATCTGAGTCATCAAATAAGTCTTCATCTGTTTCAACTTCAGAACTATTAAACATACCAGCGAGTAAAAACGTATCTAATTGGCGTGCAAGTTGACGAACACTTTTTTCGATTTTTTTATTAGCTACAATGTCGGCATTGCTTAAACCACTATTTTTAAGCGCCATGTACTTGCTGACCAAAACATAAATATTGAGCACTTCGTAATCATTATTTTTTAAAGCTTCAACCAATAATTCACCTGTCTCACCATCTGCAATAGAAAGCATAATGTTTGCTGCGGTTCTTAAATGTGTAGGTGAGTGACTGTTTAACGGCTTTGCTTTAATGCCATTTATAGAGTGTGCCGTTGAAGCATAACGTTGTTCTTCTTTTGCTATTATTTTTTTGCTTAGCTCATGGGTAAGTTTTTGCTTCATATGAATTAAGATACGTTTTGCTTGAGTAATTAAAGTTTCAGTATCTATATTGTGTCGATCACTGGCAAGTATTTTTAGTTTATCTAGTTCGGGTTTGATTAATTCAAGAAAGTTTAAAGCATGATGAAGGTGTTTGGTTTTAAGTGAAATGCGTATATCGGAGCCGATAAATTTACGAGGGAAAACATAACGAAAATAATAACGTTCTTTTCGTAGTATGAGGTGTTCGGGGAGTTTGATATGTCTCATTAAGTTACCTATGTGTAAGTAACGTATTGAGTTTATTTGGCACACTATTTGGCACACTTTTGAAATTTTGTGCCATGAGATTAGTGGTTCAAGCGTAAGCACCTAATAAATCAGATGCTTACGCTTGAGTTTGAGTCAGCCGGTAAGCCGGGTTTTGTCCTTTCCGAAGAAAGTGATAATCATTCGTCTAGGCCATAAATCGCTCTATGGCTCAAGCAACCTACCCGGTTCTCACGTGGGCCACGCGTTCATTATTTAAAATGATAGAACCCTATTTGGTCTTGCTCCGAGTGGAGTTTACCTTGCAACCGACTATTACTAGCGGCCCGGTGCGCTCTTACCGCACCCTTTCACCCTTACCAACCCGAAGATTGGCGGTCTCCTCTCTGCTGCACTTGTCGTGGGCTCACGCCCCCCAGCCGTTAGCTGGCACTCTGCCCTATGGAGCCCGGACTTTCCTCCCCCTGATCATTTTCGTCACAGGCAGCGATCATCTTGGCTGACTCGGCGCGCAGTATACATGAGGCTCGCGCCAAGCGCAGTAAGATTTACTCTTTTTCTTCAATAATTGTTTTATATAAGGCGTTTTTTTTCATTCCAAAGTATTCGGCAACCACGCCACAGGCTTTTTTCATTGGCATTTCATTTTCAAGTAATGCCAACATTTTGCGCGCTTCTGGCGGAACGTCGTCTACTTGCTTGGGTTTACCTGGCAGCATAAGTACTATTTCGCCGCGTTGCTTGGTTGGATCGTTTGTTAAAAACTGTTTTAGTTCACTTACACTGCCGTTAAAAAATGTTTCAAAGGTTTTGGTTAGCTCTTTAGCAAACACAACGTGTTGATCGTCGCCAAGTGCTAGTGCTAAATCATCAAGGCTTGCCATAATACGGTGCGTACTTTCGTACATTATGCTGGTGATACCTGAGTTAACAGCTTCGGTAAAAAAGTCTTGCCGAGCTTTGCTTTTAGCTGGCGTAAAGCCTAAAAACTGAAAGCGGTCGGTTGGTAAGCCTGAACAACATACAGCGGTAATAGCAGCACACGCACCAGGTATAGGTGTCACATGCGCGCCTTGCTCACGGCATAAGTTTACAACCGCGTAGCCTGGATCACTAATTAGTGGTGTACCAGCGTCAGATACTAAAGCAATATTTAAACCTTGATTAAGTTGATCAATAATTTGTTGTGCTTTTTGCTTTTCGTTGTGGTCGTGTAATGCGAATGTTTTAGCCTTGATACCAAAGTGGCTAAGTAGCTTGCCGGTATGGCGAGTATCTTCAGCAGCTATTAAGTCAACATGCGATAATGTCGCGATTGCACGCTGACTTAAGTCGTCATAATTGCCAATTGGGGTGGCTACAATGTAAAGAGTGCCAATTTTCTGTGAATTCTCCTCATTTAACATTGAGGTCTCCTGCGTCAGTCAGTAATATAAGCAAATCGCGTTAACGTATTGGGAAATCATTGTGCGACTTAAACTAGTTAGTCTATTAATTATATTGTCAGGGTTATCGGCGTGCAGCACAACCGAAAAACCAACTAAAAACAGTGATAACTTCAGTAACAGTGCAAATGCATTAAAAAATCAAGCTACCAGCGCACAATCTATCTATCAATTGGCTCAAAATCGTCAAGGGGCTGATAAAATACAATTGTTGTATAGCGCAAGAGATGCAGCTATTACAGAGCAAAACTGGCCGCTACTAGAAAAAATAGGTAGCGACCTTGAATTAACAGCCAGTGTTGATCAAATTCAAAACCGTCTTTATATTGCGTTTTCGCAAAAAAAACAGGATAAAAATGCTCAAGCCTTGGTTATTCTACAATCGCTAGACGGGCAACTAACCCAACCCGAGCACTTTGCATGGCATCAGTTTTTAACTGCCAGTATTTACGCATCACAAAATTTTCCTAAAAAAGCGGCCCCTTATTTCTTTAGGGCATCTGAGACAGCAGCTAAGAATAATATTGAGATCCCACAGCTTAATCAAAACTTGTGGGATAACTTAAAAAAACTGTCATCTTATGCATTAGAGCGCTTTAACCGAGGTTCAGTAATTCAACAGGGTTGGGCTAACCTTGCCTTATATCATCAAGTATATACAAGCAGCGGTGTTGAGTTAGATCAAGCAATCAATAACTGGCGACGCCGCTATGTTGGACACCCAGCGGTAACGGTATTACCTAAACAAGATGAATTGTTTACAGAGTTTTCCCCTATAAATATAGAACGTTTAGTTATACTGCTCCCACAATCAGGCCCAAATGAGCGATTAGGCGATGCACTCAAAGCCGGTGTTCTAGCTGCGCTTGATAAACAAAACATTAGTGAAACTCTGTTTCTAGATGAAAACCTAAACACTGAAGAACTTGCAGCTAAAATTGAGGAAATAAACCCCGACTTTGTTGTTGGACCTTTGTTAAAAGCCAATATTGATAAACTTACAGCAGCTAATACCTTGATAAATATACCGGCTCTGCATTTAAATACCTTTGATGGTGAGCGTATTTCATTGCAGCATTACTTCTTTGCACTGAGTCCTGAACACGAAGTAGAACAAGCTTTAGAACACTTTTTTAGCCATGGGCTACCAAAAACCAATGTTGCTTGCACCTAATAATGTAAATGGCCAACGTTTAATTGACTACTTTAATTTACAGTGGCAACGCTACAGTGAAACCAAACCTCAGATTGGCCTGTATAATGATAAAAAAGACATGCCTAATACAATTACCAGCTTACTAGAAGTTGATAAGTCTAAAGAGCGTATAAAAACTGTAAAAGCACTTTTTAAACAAGAAGTAGAGAACGAAACGCGATCGCGTAGTGACATAGATGTTATTTACATTTTAGGTGATGCAATAGAAACCCGTTTAATTAAACCTTACCTTGATGTAAATGTAAGTACATTTGCTGATCGTATCCCACTTTATGCCAGCTCTAAAAGTCATAGCAAACAAATTGACCGTACAGATAAAGGTGATCTAGAAGGACTATATTTTACTGAGCTCCCATGGATGCTTAACTCACAAGTTAAACTACATACCTTGCGAGCACAATATGACACTTTATGGCCTGAACAAGTTGATATAAGCCAGCGTTTATTTGCTATGGCGTATGATGCAATATTAGTACTTCCAGAAATAAGGCAACTAAGTATTGTGCCTGGCAACGAATTTAGTGGTTTAAGCGGTAAGTTATCTATAAACAGCAGTGGGCACATAGAGCGAACATTAAATTGGGCGCAGTATTCTAATCGTCGTATAAAACCTGTGCAGTTAAAAACGCAGCGCCCAATACCACTATTTATGCAATCTGCAAATACAATACAAACAAGTAATTAAAGGGGGCGACATGTCGTGGTTTAAAGAGCTGTGGCAAAATAGCCGTGAAAAAGGTCAATATTATGAGCTCCAAGCGCAAAAATATTTGGTATCTCAGGGATTAACCCCCATTGAGCGTAATTATTACTGCCCCTTTGGTGAGCTTGATGTCATTATGAAAGAAGGTGACACCCTTGTTTTTGTAGAAGTTAAATTTCGCAAAAACAATGCGCGCGGCGGCGCTAATTATGCATTAAGCCCGCAGAAGCAGGCAAGACTAAAACGCAGTATTTATCATTACTTAGCCGCTAAAAACTTAACAAATGAAGCGCTTAGAATTGATTATGTAGCCATTACAGGAGAATCATCTCCCAAAATTAACTGGCTTAAAAACGTATTTTAAATACTTAGGCAATATAGGCTTAAGTTCATATAAAGATTAAGTATAAATTATTGGTAGGCTATGCAAGATACAATTAAAGAAATTTTTACAGAGAGCATTCAAGTACAAATCGCTGCAGGTGAAGTATTACCCAGTGCACTTGAATCAGCAGCATTTACCATTGCACAAAGCTTGATAAACGGTAATAAACTCATTTGTTGCGGCACTGCAAATTGCCATATGCTAGCCCAACATATTGCGGGTGTACTTGTTAACCATTATGAAACTGAGCGGCCGTGTCTCCCCGCGATAGCTTTGTCTCAAGAAAATATAAATTTAGGTCAAAATAACCAAGGCGATGATCACGATACATTTGCGCGACAAGTTCGTGCTTTTGCCCAGCAAGGGGATTTACTTCTTGCACTTGCTATAAACGGTAACGAAAAACATATTATTTCTGCTGTAGAGGCTGCACTTACTAAAGATATGAAAGTAATCGTGATGGTCGGTGATGATGGAGGGGAATTAGTTGGCTTACTTGGCCCTAATGACGTTGAAATTAGAACCCCTTCTAAGCGCCCTAGCCGTATTATCGAATCGCATTTAGTTAACTTACACTGTTTAAGCGAACTTGTTGATTTAACCCTCTTTCCGCAGGATGAAAACTATGTTTAAACGCTCCCTTATTGTTTTAAGTACTGTTGTATTATTGCAAGGCTGTGCGGCCGCTATTGTTGCAGGTACAGCTAGTGCAGTAACAGCAGCGAACGATCGCCGCACTATTGGCTCACAAATTGATGATAACAATATTGAGATAAAAGCCAGCATTGCCTTGAGTGAGGTAGAGCGCCTTGAGAAATTTGCTAATATCAATGCAGTAAGCGTAAACGGTATCGTTTTATTAGTTGGTCAAGTCGCAAATCAAGAAATGAAAGGTGAAGCTCAACGTACAATTGAAGACGTTGCTGGTATTCGTAAAATTCATAATCAAATCCGTATTGGATCAAATATTGGTATCACCACACAAACCCACGACTCATGGTTAACCTCAAAAGTAAAAGCGCAGCTACTCACTGCAAAGAATATTAGTAGCAATAATATTAAGGTAGTTACTGAGAACGGTGAAGTATTTTTAATGGGATTAGTCTCTGAGTCTGAATCTAATCAAGCAGTAAACATTGCACGTAATGTATCTGGCGTTGAACGCGTAATAAAAGTTTTTGAATATATGTAGTTGTAAAATGATAGATAGCCTAATTACATACACCGGCTCGCTTTTGTATCAGGCATAAAAA
>NZ_BADY01000033.1:0-880 GCF_000241185.1 Pseudoalteromonas sp. BSi20495 | reverse complement strand
TCCGTACCTAGCTATATTGATAGCCTTTACTTTACGTAGATATCAATTGAATTAAATAAGTAGAGTGATTTAAAAACACGATATTATTTTTGTAATAAATTTTTAAAAGGGTTTGTTTTTACTAAAACTGACTCAACATAGTAAATACTGGTAAAACACCTACTCAATGGAGAAACTAATGACTCACCCTATTATTAATGACTTAGAAAAGCGTTACACAGCAAAACGTTACGATGCAACGAAACGTGTATCTCAAGACGATTTAGCCGTTATTTACGAAGCTATGCGCCTATCTCCATCATCTATTAACTCGCAGCCTTGGAAATTCATCGTAATTGAATCAGATGAGGCTAAAGAGCGTATGCATAGTACATTTGCTAATAAATTTGCGTTTAACCAGCCACATATTAAAACAGCTTCGCATATAATATTATTCGCTCACAATCCTAAATATACCCGCGATGACTACGCAAAAGTTATTGATGCAGATATTAAAAATGGCCGTACTAAAGCAGAAAATCGCGAACAAGCTTTTGGTGCTTATGCATTTGTTGATATGAATACTGATGAGCAAGGCAGTAATGAAGAGTGGACTAAAGCACAAACTTACATTGCACTGGGTAACACTATGCATGCCGCTGCACGTTTAGGCATTGATTCAACTCCAATGGAAGGCGTAGATGCCGAGCTGATTGGCGAAGTCTTTGAAAAAGACTTGATGGTTACGTATGCGACGTCGCATTAGTACTTGGCTATCATGATAGCGCTGAAGATTATAATGCTAAATTACCTAAATCTCGCTTAGCAAAAGAGCAAGTTATTCAGGTTTTATAAGTAATCCGTTATAAACTTAAATGATAACAATATTAAAAACACTATT
>NZ_BADY01000034.1:0-60224 GCF_000241185.1 Pseudoalteromonas sp. BSi20495 | reverse complement strand
CACGCCCTAATATAAACAGAAAAATAGTCTGAGCTACTTTATGTCACTTTGAGCATTAGCTTTTTCTAATTAATGTAATTCAATTGATAAGAGCTATAAGTCATCAATGCTAACTTCAATCTCCTGAGATAAATCAGCTCTACGACTTTCAATAATTTTAGCTAATTCATAGTCATCAAGCTGATGCATTATCAACTCATACAATTGTGCAGGAACTAAATAAGCAACTGTCTTATTATATTTCGAAATTTCGATGCTCTTTCCACCAGCTTTATTTAAGAGCCCAATTGGATTTTTTCTCAGTTCTGAAATACTTGCTGAACAATCAGCTAAAACTTGTCTCATAAAACACCTATAAAGTTAAACCTGTACTTAATTTTAAGTTTTTTAACTCAATCTGTATATTTTTATAATTACTTTACTCTTTCACTGCATCTTCTACCGTTTCAACATCCACAACTTGATTCAAGTTACCTTTAATAACCACTGTCGCTGATATTTTATCTTGAATGGCTTGTCTGTTTGGATCCCAATATATCTGTAGAAAACCCAATAAGCCTGTGGCAAAGCCGGCACCGTAGCCGCCGTACCGGCCAAAACAATCTAATAAACCTAATGGCTCGCCGCTTAGGGCGACAACACGGATATTACAAACCTTTTTACCCGGTGTTTGGCCGCGCCAAAGTAGCGAGAACAACGTAAAATAAACAGCAGCCCAGCCAAACCCTAAGCCTAGGTCTTGAATAATGCCCTTGCTCCACTGCAAAATACTGTTTGTGGTTGTTTGTGCAGGTTTTTCTTCTATTAACTGTGCAGGCTTTATTTCGTTATTTTCACTGACCACTAATAGCTGTAAAAGTAGGGTAGCAAGTTGTGGGCTTTGTAGGTCGTCCATTTCTGCTAATTTGGGAACTTGCCCAATTAAATTATCAAACGCGTTTTGTTGGCAAGGTTGCTCACAGCTTTCATCGGCTGTTTGCGCTAAATAAGTATTTACCCGTTGTTTTTCTGTGGCGGAAAGCTGAACTTCATCTTGTATTTTTACGCCCTGAACAGCTAAACCTTGATCAGTGTTACCGTCTTTTAGGTAATCAATGCCAATTGAAAGCACAGTAAGTGCACTTACAAATAAAATACTTGCTGCCGTTATTTTTAATATTCTTCGCCACACATTCGACATTTTTGGAAGGTATTGCTGTGCCGTGCCTTTATAAAAGGCCATTGCAGCGACAAACGCTATTAAAGCCGCGCTAAGCTTGGCCGCTAAAAATATCAGTGCAACATCAAGAATAATCGCTAGTGCACGCTGAATAGGTGTAGCTAAAGGCAAGCCCAATAAAGCACTGTCAATTTTAAAAGCGTAGGGGGTAATAACTTCTCGGGTTTCAGAATTCGATAATTCTAATTGCTCTATCTCTTTGGCTTTCATTTGTATTCTTATTATTAAATTAGGTAGCCGCATTAAGTTACGCGTTTTTTATTTGTTGCTCAACATTAACTTTTACCCCAATTTACTAAAAGCATCGTCTCGGCCAATTGGATAAAAGGAAATATAAGCCTCAAATTACAAACTTTAGGTTAACACCATTTACAAATGTACCTATTGAACATATATTAATGCTCGAATTTCTTTCATCCTTAAAATTAAATACATGGAGTATATTTTGAAGTTATTAACTAACGTGTTTTTCTTGTTTTCTGTCCTTATTTTGAGTGGCTGTGCCCACCAAATAAGTTTAAATCCAGACACTGAAAAACTTCAAGTTACAGAAAATAAATCAGCATCAGCTGTAGGTTATTATATTTCTGAAGATGATATAAAAAAGCAAGTAAAAACACCTGGTGGTGGTGGCGATAATGTTAGTTACAAACCTTATAAAGACACAGAAGCAGCGCTGTATACTGTGCTTTCTAATAAATTTGAAAACGTTTATAAGCTTGAATCATTAACTAATAGTGCATTTTTAAAAGATAAAAAAATTGAGTATGTATTCATACCGACAATAACAACGGAATCTAGCTCAGATAGCTTATTCACATGGCCTCCTACAGAATTTACTTTCACGCTAAACTGTAAAACTTTAAATAACAATGGCGATATAGCATGGAATAGTGAAGTTAAAGGTTTTGGCAAAGCTGAATTTGATGAGTTTAAAAATGATTTTTCTTTATCTGCAAAACGTGCAACAGAAGAAGCATTCAACAAACTAGTTATAGAGCTTGATCAATCAAACTTATAATTAAGGACCGAAATAAAATGAAGTATAAAAGTTCACTGGGTTTAATCGCGGCTTTATTTTTAAGTGCATGTACCATTCAAGTTCCACCTTATAGTGCAGATATCAGCAACGTTTCTAAACTAAAAGAAGAGTCTAATACACCACTCTCAGTCGGAAAAATTGAATCTGAAAAAAAATTAAATAAGATATCGCTTCGAGGCTCACCTCTTGTTTCATCAGTAGGCAACAGCTATGGTGAATATATTGAGAGCGCTTTGATACAAGAATTAAAACTAGCAAAACTATGGTCTGGCGTTGCAACAAAGCAAGTCTCGGGAAAAGTAATTGAGCAAGACATTGATGTAACAGGTTTCTCTGAAGGCAGTGCGTTTATAAAAGTTAAATTTACTGTATCAGATGGCGATATTACTTTATTTGATAAGGTAATATCTGCCGAACACACTTTCGACTCTTCTTTTCTCGGAGCAATTGCAATACCAAACGGGCAGCGAAGTTATGTAGAATTAGTTCAAAAATTGCTTACGAATCTATACGCTGATGAAGAATTTATAGCTTCAATAAAGTAAATAAATAAAGTAAAAAGGAGCTTTATGATTTCATACAGCTCCTTTTTTATATTACATAAATTTATTTACTTTAAAATTACTAAGCGCTCATCAATAGGCTCACTTTTAGGTAAGCGATGCCTAAACTCTCTGCGTAATAACATAAAACTAATAACTGCCTGAACAACAACTGTGCTTGCCGATAAATACCACAATTGCGTTAAATTAAAGCCATCCATTTGGCTTAATAAAAGAGCAGGTAAAACAAATAAAATAATCCGCAGTGTAGTACTATAAAGTGAAGGGAGTGTGTTACCGAGAGACTGAAATAGCCCCGAACACGTAAACACTATGCCCGTAGGAATAAAGTTAATACAAATAATTTGTAAAAATGTAGCGGCAACTAAAATAACATTTTGATCATCAGTGAACCCTTGCACTAGTAATTCTGGAATAAAAAAGCAAACTACGCTTAACATTGCCATTAAACTACAGGTCATTAGGGCTGACCAAAAAAAGGTTTCTCGGACACGGTCAAATTGCTTTGCACCAAAATTTTGACCCGCAACGGCTGGTGCAGCAAACGCAATTGCCATTGCAGGTAAAAACAATGACTGCATGATGCGAGAACCTAAACCAAAGCCAGCTTGGGCTTCAGGTCCAAAATGTTGAATTAACCAATAAATTAACCCCATATATGCAAACATTAAAAAGAATTCACCTCCTGCGGGTAATCCAATCCCTAATAAGCGCTTTATAATAGCGCTATCTACGCGCCATAAACTGACTTTAAAGGTAACGAACTTTTCAGCCTTAACAAAGTATACGCATAGCATTACTACCGCAACAACTACCGAAATAGTACTTGCCAACCCAGCTCCGGCTATACCCATTGGAAAGTCAGTTCCCCAACCTATAATTAAAATAGGAGATAAAATAATATTGACGATAATAGACAAGGTTTGAATCAACATAGTTGGCTTAACAATACCGGCTCCTCTTAACGCAGCACTAACTGCAACTAAAGGAAACTGCAATGCCATACCCGGCAAAAACCAATGCAAATAACGTTGTCCCGCTTCAATTGTTGCAAGGTCTGTTGAAATGCTAGTTAAGTATGTATCAGACCCTAAATAACCTAAAAACATGACAACCAAGGCCATTAAGCTAGCCAGCATCATACTTTGATTAAACACTGCATTTGCATCTTTGGCATCTTTTCGACCCGCTGCATGAGAAATCAACGCGGTTGTTCCCACATTAAGAATTTGCGTGAGTGCAAAAATTAAAAACATTGCATTACCCGCTAAGCTGAGTCCTGCTAAAGCATTTCCACCTAAATTACCTACAAAATATAAATCAACTAAAAAATACAATGTTTGAATTATCATTCCTATCATCATAGGAATAGCCATTTTGATTAAATGCTTCGGTATGGAGCCACGAGTTAGATCATGCATATTATTATCTTAACCATTAATAAGAATAGTTATCATAACAAGTTGCGTGCAATTAAGCATACTTTTAATAGTTATGGAAAGGTGTTTTATATAGCGTGAATTTCATACTACAACTTTGCTATACTGGCGGTAAGTCTTCATTAAAAGATTCATTATGATTCCTTCAACATACCCTCTTTTTTGGCGAGATAACGCCCTACCTTATGTAGAACTAAGGCAAGTTTTGGATGGTCGAAAAGTAACTTACGCCGCCCATTCTCATGCTCAGTGGTCAATTGGTGCTATTTTAGAGGGCCAAAGTGAATTTATTTGTGAAGACAAACTTTACCAAATAGATAAAGGCACTTTAGTGCTAATGAACCCCGATGCTGTACACGCATGCAACCCCAACCAAAACTCGCCCTGGGCTTATTATATGATGCATGTAGATAAAAGTTGGTTAGCTCAATTGCTTGTTAAGTTTAATATAAGGGCAAGTAACCACTGGTGTAATAGCCAACCTGATACATTAACAACCCCTGTATTTTACCAGCAGTTTGTTTTAGTTTGCCGAAACCTTATGTCGAATAAGCTGTCTTCTTTAGAAAAAGAGTCTTTACTTAGCCAGTATTTGATTACGTTATTTGAATACATCGATAGCACTGATATTAAAGAAAATACGTGCCTACCTCCTAATAGGCTGTATAAAGTTGCAAACTACCTCGCCCTTTATTGTCAGGATGACGAACCAATTAAGGTTATTAGCAAAAAATTTGGCTTTAATACTAGCTACTTGATACGTACATTTAAACGCCACTTCAATATGAGTCCACATGCTTATCGGATAAATCTGCGTATACAACTAAGTCAACAAGCGCTTAAGCAAGGCGATGCCATTTCAACGGTGGCTCAAAATGCAGGATTTAGTGATCAAGCTCATTTTCAACGTGTATTTAAACAGCGGGTTGCTGCAACACCAGCACAATATCGACGCTGTATTTAGAATAAAAACACATTAACTTATAATAAAAAAGCAACTCCCGGCAAGTAACACTGCCAATGCTTTATTCATAAAACGTATTTTTGCAGGACTTTGAAAGTACTGCCCTAGCACTATACCTATCCATACCCACATGCTCAGCGACAACCAGCAAATTGGTAAATACACACTGGCAAACGTAAACACTTCAAATAGCTCTGCATTAGGGATGTAAGTCGCAATTCCCGATAGTGATGCTAACCATGCTTTTGGGTTTAGCCATTGCATGATTACCCCAGTAATAAAGGTAGGTGAACTTTTATTACTGTCTGAGTTTAATTCACCATTATCTACAAATAATTGATAACTTAAATAAAGTAAAAAAGTAATACCAGCCCATTGCAATACTTCAGTGATCCATTGCAATTTATCAAGAAGGTAGTTTAAACCCCATCCAATAACTAAAAACAAAAAAATAAAACCCAAGTGTTGCACCGGTTATAAACATTAAGCCAGTTCTTAGCCCATACCGTGCGCTGCTCAATGAAACTAAATTAACTGGCCCTGGCGATAAAGACGCAGCTAATGCAAATAACGACATTGACATAATTAAAGATAAAGTCATGGTTCACTTTCTAATTAATTCAAACTGATGGTGAGTGTCTACATTAAATAGAGGCTGGTATTGAACAAAATTGACTTAATCAAATAAAAGTAAGTTATTTCGCGCATATCAATACTAGTTTTTAATTTTCAGCATTGTGAACTATTAATATTTTTAGTCGTATCAATAAATTGTTAATTCATTAGGATCGACCATGACCACTAAACAGCTTTCGTCACTGTTTGTATTTAACTTAGTCTTAGCGACAAGCGAGGCCAATGCAAATCAACAATGGTATGTTATTAACGACTCTGTAATGGGCGGCGTATCTAATAGCCAAGTAACAAAAACACAAGATAGCTTGCTGTTTACAGGCAATGTTTCGCTTGCTAATAATGGCGGTTTTGCATCAATACGTACCGAAATTGACACACAAGGTCAAAACTCAAAAACTATAGCGCTGCGTGTTAAAGGCGATGGGCAAATCTATCAGCTTAGGCTCAGAACAACTACTTACCTTGATGGCGCAGCGTACATCCACTCATTTAAAACAATAAAAAGCGAATGGGTAGAAATCAACTTTACCCCGAGTGATTTTACTTTAATGTATCGCGGACGAGTGCTTGAGCAACAGCCTATTATTGATTTTGATGATATAAAACAGCTAGGCTTTATGATTGCAGGTAAGCAAGAAGGCAAATTTAAACTTGAAGTGAGTAAAATCGAATTTAAAAGCTAACCCACCAGCATGTTAGTGGCGCTATACAGTATAGTCGTGATCGCCCCGCCTTTTCATTTCACTAATAACCAGCTCAACCATTTGTTGCTTTATTGCCGCTTGCTCTGATTTTAACTCCCCTAATTGCAGCTCTAACATATCTATTTGCTCTTGCTGTTGCGTGTTTTTATATTTTTTAGAACTTGGGGCGTGTTGACCTTTGTGGATTGAAATTTGTTCAATTTAGGGGCGATTTAATCGCGGCGCGAGGTTTGTAACCTAGTGGGCTAAGTAAAAACCGAGCAACAAAGAGTAAATTGCCCCTAGGCAGAACCCTTCGGGCAGCGCATGTTTGGTATTTATGCTGCGTTATCGCCTATTTATGGGGAGTAACCACACTACATAGGCTCTGCCTTGCCTAAATACCAAACATACTGCTGCAAATTCAACCACGAAGGGTCAACACGCCCTGGGTGCCCTGCATCTAAAGTTAAACTCGCATCACTTTCATCTAGCTCACTTGCTGAAGTATTTATAGTTAAACTACGTTGTACGGGGCTTTGTTTAAGTTTATTAATTTGTTCTTGCAGCGCAATAACTCGCCCAGTGAAGTGTTTATATACTTTTTCGAGATTTTTATACTGATCGCCAAATGTTGCGTTATCTTCACTGTATTTTTGCGCTTTGGTATCTAGAAACTTTGATAACACATATTTTGGCTCTTCCTCATTCTCTTCCTCGCTCTTTTCTTCACTCGCTTTTTCAACAGGTAGTTTATCTGATTGCGCTAAAGGTTGAGTATTTGAGTTATGCACTTGGTATGGAATGGGAGCCGCTGAAATCTTCATTATTTTGTCCCTAAAATAGTTTGCCTCTTTTATAGGTATCGACCTCGTATTAAAATCCTTGAGTAAATTTTATTGTTAGCTAAAAGCAAAAAGCCCTACTTTATTAAAGTAGGGCTTTAGCAATTAATTACTTTGAATCAAATTATACCAATCTGCTTATATATGAAGTCTATTTAACGTTAAGAAAATTACGCTAGAACTAGGCAAAAATTTTTGTATCTAGTTGTTCTAAATAGAAAATTTTTAACAACGTTATAGTGCAATTTAATTCGTTAAATTGTTCAAGTATTTATGCAGGTTGGTATTACGGCTCAATTGCCAGTAACTCTACTTCAAAAATAAGTACTGAAGCAGGAGGAATACTGCCTACACGTTTTTCGCCATACGCTAATTGATGCGGTACATAAAACGTGTATTTATCGCCTGGGCTCATCAGTTGTAAGCCCTCAGTCCAGCCTTTAATCACTTGGTGCAAGCCAAAGCTAATCGGTGTTTTACGCTCTACTGAGCTGTCAAACACAGTCCCGTCGATTAGCGTGCCATGATAATGCACGTTAACCATACTTGTTGAGCTTGGTGTGTTTTCACTCTCACCTTTATGCATTACTTTGTACTGCAAGCCAGAAGCTGTTTCTACTATACCTTCTACTTTTGAATTAGCGGCTAAGTAATCTACCCCTATTTGCGCATTTACGCCTGCTTGTTGTTTTGCTTTTTTACTATTTTTAAATATTAAAAAACAAAAAATGGCGATAACCACCGCCAAAATTATATTGATCATTATTAACCTTTTTCGTTATCTAGTTCTTCGTCTTTTTCGTCGTCATTATCGCCATTTACAATGTCGGCAATCTCTTTTAGACGCGCAAGCGCAATACCGTTTACTGAGTTTTCTGGATACTGGTCATCAATAATATCGCCTGCTTCTATATCCATTAACAAGTTAAGCGCTTGATCTACGGTTTCAACTGCGTAAATATTAAATTTACCCGCCTCTACCGCGTTGAGGATCTCGTCATCAAGTACTAAGTTAACTTGGTTTGATTTAGGAATAATAACGCCTTGCGAACCGGTTAAACCACGCATTTTACACAGTTTAAAAAAGCCTTCTATTTTTTCGTTTACGCCACCAATAGCTTGTACATCACCATGTTGGTTAATAGAGCCTGTCAGCGCGATAGATTGGCTAATAGGGAGGCTTGTAATAGATGAAATAAGCGCACAAAGCTCTGCTAAAGATGCACTATCGCCATCTATGTAACCATAACTTTGCTCTATGGCAATATTAGCACTAAGCGTTAAGCTAAACTGCTGTGCGTACTTATTGCCTAAATAGCCGGTAAGCAACATCACGCCTTTTGAGTGGATAGCTTTACCTAGTTCGGCTTCGCGTTCAACGTCTATTACGCCATCGGCGCCTGCATAAACAGTTGCCGTAATACGCGCAGGGGTACCAAACGAGGTATCGCCAATGTGTAGTACTGTTAAACCATTTACTTTACCTATAGCTTGGCCATCGGTTGCAATAAGTGTATGGCCTTCTTTTATATCGCTAAGCATGTTTTCGCTGATCTGACCGGTACGATATTGTTTGCCTTCAATGGCTTCGTCAATATGGTATGCATCAATAACCGTTAAGTTATCTTGTTTCGCGTAATAACTCGCTTCAGCAACTAATTCAAGCACATCAGCAAAGCGCGCCGAGAGTTTATTATGATGCTCAGCTTGGCGGTAACTAAATTTAAGTAACCGTACCATAGCAGCCTCTGTAGCGGTGCATTTTAATGTTTGCTCGCAATACTCAGTCACTTTGGTAATAAACTGGTACTGTAATTTATCGCTACTTGGTAAGTAGTAATCAAAATCGGCAAGTACTCTAAATAGCTCAGCAAATTCTTCGTCGTATTCACCTATGGTGTAGTACAACTCGCGCGAGCCCAATAAAATAATCTTTACATCAAGTGGAATAAGTTGCGGGCGAAGCGTAAAACTTGTCCCGACTGTGCTGTCTTGATAGGGTAAATCATTTTTTATTTGATGTGTTTTTAAACACAGCTTTAAACCATCCCACACTTGTGGATTAGCCATTATTTTTTCGGCATCCATTATTAAGTAACCACCATTGGCACGATGCAATGCACCGGGCTGAATTGAGCGATAACTCGTAATCAATGTACCTTGGGATGTAGCGTATTCAATTTTACCAAATATATTACCAAAGGTTGGGTTTGGCTCATAAACGACTGGCGCTGCGTCGTCTTCTTTAAATTCAACTAAAATGTTAGGTGCAAAAAAGTCGGTAAGCATACCTTTGCGGTCAAAGTCTTCTTTGCTTTCTTCGCTTTCGTCTTCGTCATCTAGCCATTCAAGTACCGCGTCGATAATTTCAACGCGAATATCTTTTAAATAACGCAGTACGCCAATGTGTGTCGCGTACTTATGCTCTAAGTCTTTTAAAAGTGGTTTAGTGGCTTGCTCTGCGGTCGATTTTTTAAGATTACGAAGTTTTTCTTTTGATTCGCGTTTCCACCGTGGTAGCTCTATTAACGCTTCTATTAATGCATCTTCTAGCTTTTCGATTTTTTCAAAAAACTCTTCGCGCAATGTTTCTTCAAGCTCACCAAATTCACTGTCGCTCAATTGTTTTCCATCAACAAGTGGTGCAAAACCCACTGAGCTTTTTTCTTCTACTAGAGCAACACTTTGCTCAAGTGCTGCGATTTCAACTGCGGTAATTGCGCTGTCGTAAGCGTCGTTAAACTCACGATCGATTGATTTTTTCTTGCGTTGGTACGCTGGATTATCAAATGCCGCTGGAAAAGTGTCGAGCACTTCATCTAAGAATGAGTCTATGTCGTCGCTAAGTTGCTTACTTTGCCCTGCTTGCATAAAAAGTGCGATAGGCTCACGGTGATCGGCGTAATTATTTACGTACAACCATTCATTAGGCGTTGCTCTGTCTTTTGCGTGTTGCTTAAGTTTATCTTTGACTAGCGTATAACGTCCATGAGCCGCTTCGCCCATTACATAAACATTATAGCCAGGTAAATCCATACCTAATGAAAAGTCGAGCGCACTTTGGGCACGTTGTTGGCCTATAAAAGTAAGTTGCTCTGGGTACGGGTTACTCATGCATGTATGTACATGATTACTAGAAATACTCGGTGCGAGCTTTGAAACAGATAGTGGCTGCAATTTTTTCGTCATTCTAACTTCTTTGTTTACCAGCATATTCACTGGCTTTTGGGCGTATTAAGTGGCACGCAGCCACCTAATACCAATATTTAAGGGTTCAGCGCCTTACGACTAAAGTAGATTCCATCACATTGCGTGCAAGGTATTATTTGCGTTGCGTGATAAATGTCGTGGCTATGGTTGCAATTCTTACATACTAATGTGCCCATGGCTATCCATTCGCCTGCGTGATACACCCCATTGTGCTTAAAATCTTGGCTTAAAGATTGCCACTCTAGTTGTGTTTTATCTTCTATGTGCGAGAGTTCAAACCATAAAGATTCTTTAAGTTCTTGCCATGCAAGCGAATTGTAATAAGCTTCGTGCTCAATAATGTGTTCAATATCATGCTTTAAGTAACTTTTATAAAGTTCATACCTTTCTTGACTTAAATCTTTGATTGCTTGCTCAGATTCAACAAACCCAGTAACTACATCTTTTACACCATGATCTTTTACATCTTTTAGCCAACTAGTAAAACTGCTAAGCCATGCTTTGTAATCAGTCATTTTTTACTCCTTCAAAATTGCTGTTAAATCAGTCTGTAACTTATGTATTTAGCTAACTACATTATAAAAAAGCAGGTTAACCTGCACTGAAAGTTACAATTTAATAAAAGCATGTTTTTGACGCTGTGAATAGTGTTTTATTTGGGGTATCCTAACGGCAATTTTTTATTAGTTTGCAAGAAGTCTGGAACCATAGATGCAAGAGCAATATAACCCGCAAGATATAGAGTCAAAAGTACAAAGCTACTGGGAAGAAAACCAGGTATTTAAAGTCACTGAAGATGAGAATAAAGAAAAGTATTACTGCCTTTCTATGTTTCCTTATCCGAGTGGTCGACTGCATATGGGTCATGTACGTAACTACACCATCGGTGATGTTGTTTCTCGTTTCCAGCGCCTGCAAGGCAAAAACGTAATGCAACCTATGGGTTGGGATGCGTTTGGTTTACCTGCAGAAAACGCCGCTATTAAAAACAAAACAGCACCAGCTAAGTGGACATACGAAAACATTGATTACATGCGTACACAGCTTAAGCAATTAGGTTTTGGCTATGACTGGGATCGCGAAATTGCGACGTGTCACCCAGAGTACTACAAGTGGGAACAGTGGTTTTTCACTAAGCTTTACGAAAAAGGCCTAGTGTATAAAAAAATGTCTACAGTTAACTGGGATCCAGTGGATCAAACAGTATTAGCTAACGAGCAAGTTATTGACGGTCGCGGTTGGCGTTCAGGCGCTGTGGTTGAGCAAAAAGAAATTCCACAGTGGTTTATTAAAATTACTGATTACGCACAAGAGCTACTAGATGACTTAGATCAGTTGGAAGATTGGCCAGAGCAAGTTAAAACAATGCAGCGCAACTGGATTGGCCGCTCTGAAGGCTGTGATATTGAATTTAAACGCACCGATAACGACGAAACATTTAGCGTATACACAACTCGTCCAGATACCTTTATGGGTGTTACATATGTTGCTGTTGCCGGTGGTCACCCTATTGCACAAGAAGCGGCTAAAAATAGCGATGCTATTGCAATGTTTGTTGAAGAATGCAAAAACACCAAAGTTGCCGAAGCAGACATGGCAACAATGGAGAAAAAAGGCATAGCAACAGGCTTTTACGCCACTCACCCATTAACGGGCGAGCAAGTACCAATTTGGGTCGCTAACTTTGTATTAATGCATTATGGCTCAGGCGCTGTAATGGCAGTACCTGCACACGATCAACGCGACTTTGAGTTTGCAACCGCTTACGGTCTTGATATAAAACAAGTCATTGCACCGGTTGAAGGTTCAGACCTTGAAGTAAACCTTAAAGAATCAGCGTTTACTGATAAAGGCGTACTTGTAAATTCAGGTGAATTTAACGGCCTTGATTTTGACGCTGGTTTTAAAGCCATTGCGGATAAATTAGAAGCTCTCGGTGTGGGTGAGCGCAAAGTAAACTTCCGCCTGCGTGACTGGGGTGTTAGCCGTCAACGTTATTGGGGTTCACCAATCCCAATGCTTAGCGACGAAGATGGTAAAGAGCTTGCAGCAACAGAAGATATGCTACCCGTTCGCTTACCTGAAGATGTGGTAATGAACGGTGTAACTTCACCACTTAAAGCAGACCCAGAGTGGGCTAAAACTACCGTAAATGGTGCACCTGCGTTTCACGAAACTGATACGTTTGACACCTTTATGGAGTCTTCTTGGTACTACGCACGCTACTGTAGCCCACGCTACGACGAAGGCATGCTAGATCCCGCGGCTGCTAACTACTGGTTGCCAGTAAACCAATACATTGGTGGTATTGAGCACGCTATTTTACATTTATTGTACTCGCGCTTTTTCCATAAATTATTACGTGACTTTGGTTTAGTAAATTCAGACGAGCCGTTTGACCGCTTACTTTGTCAAGGTATGGTGCTTGCTGAAACATTTTATCGTAAAGATGAAAAAGGCGGCGATATTTGGATCTCGCCAAGTGATGTAAACACTGAAACCGACGATAAAGGCCGCGTGACTAAAGCATGGCATAAAGAGGACGGTGAGCCAGTTTTCTCATCAGGCATGAGCAAAATGTCCAAGTCTAAAAACAACGGTATAGACCCGCAACATGTAATTGCCCAATATGGTGCAGATACTGTGCGTTTATTCATGATGTTTACAGCACCACCAGAGCAAACGCTTGAATGGTCAGACTCAGGTGTTGAAGGCGCGCATCGCTTCTTAAAACGTGTATGGAAATACGCGGTAGACGTTAAAACAGTAGGTTACCAAGCACTTGATAAATCAGCGCTAACAAACCCACAAAAAGTATTACGTCGCGACTTACACAAAGCGATTGCTAAAGTGACTGATGATGTTGAACGTCGTCAAACCTTTAATACCGCCATTGCAGCTATTATGGAGCTTTCTAATAAATTATTAAAAGCACCTTTAATAGATACGCAAGATATAGCAATTGCAAACGAAGCATTAGAAGCGCTTATTATTATGCTTGCACCTATTACGCCACATTTATCGCACGAGCTTTGGAAAGAGTTAGGTAAAGAAGGTGAGATTTTGGATGCTGCATGGCCAAAAGTTGATGAGTCGGCACTTGTTGAAGATGAAAAACTAATCATCGTACAAGTAAACGGCAAGCTCCGCGCTAAGTTAACCGTTGCAGCTGATGCAACGCAAGAGCAAGTAGAAACCCTTGCGTTTGCAGAATCTAATGTAACTAAATTTACTGATGGCTCAACCATTCGTAAAATCATTTACGTACCAGGCAAGCTACTTAACGTGGTAGCTAACTAATATGGCTGCATTTAACGCCATTAAAAACGGACTAGCCTTAGTGCTAGTCTGTTTTTTGATAACTAGCTGCGGGTTTCATCTAAAAAAAGCCTCTAGCATGCCTGATAACCTAAAACAGCTAACTCTTGTAGGTGATGATGAAAAGTCAGCCTTATTTGAAAGCCTTAAAAACGAGCTAAGAGCGAGTAATGTAGAGCTAATATCAGCAGCTAAAGATAAAGCCCTATTATATTTGTATAAAGAAAGTATTGAACGTCAAACACTATCGTTATTTCAAAATGGTCAAGTAGCTGAATACGAACTCGCTTATGGCGTATCGTATGTAGTTAAACGCCCTGGCGAAAAAGCCATTGAAAAGCGCTTTGAGCTTTACCGTAATTACCAAGACGATCCAGATCATGCGCTAGCTAAAGCAAAAGAGCTTGAGCTACTCATTAGCGAGATCCGTGAGCAAGCCAGTCGTCGTATTGTTAGAGAGCTGTCGCAACTATAATGCGCTGTTATGCTAATCAACTACCGAGTGAATTAAATAAAGGGCTAAAGCCCTTTTATTTAGTGTTTGGGGAAGAGCCTTTTCAAGAAGCACAGTGCGTACAACAAATTCGCGACAGTGCTAAAGCACAAGGCTTTGACGAAGTAATTAAGTTTACTTTAATGCAAGGATTCGATTGGCAAGAAATCATAGCTCAATATCAAAGCATGTCACTATTTAGCGCGCGCACTATTATTGAGCTTGATTTAAACCAACAAAAACCAGGCGTTATTGGCAGCAACACCTTTAAAAAAGTAATTGAGCTGGTTAATCCAGATACTATTTTAATTGTTAAAGGCGCTAAAGCCAGCCAAGAAGTACAACGCGGTGCATGGTTTAAAGCCCTTGATAAGCAAGGCATATTTGTACCTTGCTACCCGCTTACCGGCACGCATGTAAAACGGTGGCTAGACGAGCAATGCCAACGCTTATCGCTCAACATGCAAAACGATGCCAAACTGAGTTTAATAAATGCCACAGAAGGTAACTTATTAGCGTGCTTCCAAGAGCTTGAAAAGCTCTCACTACTGCACGGCAATGCATTAATTACTCAGCAATTAGTAATGCAAGGGCTGTTAAACCAAGCCAAGTTTGATATTTTTGATTTAAGCGATGCACTATTAAATGGCCACGCTAAACAAGCTATAAAAGTATTAAACAAACTTGCCA
The DNA here is from genome assembly GCF_000241185.1 of Pseudoalteromonas sp. BSi20495. Lineage (NCBI taxonomy): Bacteria > Pseudomonadati > Pseudomonadota > Gammaproteobacteria > Alteromonadales > Pseudoalteromonadaceae > Pseudoalteromonas > Pseudoalteromonas sp. BSi20495. Next base: position 45,122 of record NZ_BADY01000034.1, on the reverse strand, counting down.
GCGATAACACCGAAGTGGTGAGTATTTTATGGGCTATAACCAAAGAGCTTAATACGCTAATAAATGTGCAACTTGGTTTATTAAATGGCGAACCAATCGCTAATTTATTTAAACAAAATGCTATTTGGAAAAACCAGCAAGGGCCAGTTCAAAACGCAATTAACCGCTTAAACATACACACACTTGAACAAATAAATAGTGATGTAGCTTTGTTTGATGCCAGTTATAAGCAAGGTAATTTAATTGCCCCTTACCAAGCGCTTGCTCATATTTGTATTAAATTTTGCCAGCCGCTCAACATTCCTATGCCGTGCCACGCGGTTAATTAATAAATAGCTAATAGGTGTTAAATGATCGCAATTTTTGGTGGCACTTTCGACCCTGTCCATTTAGGCCATATAAATATGGCGCAGCAATGTGCTACTGCGTTTAATTTAAACACGCTTTATTTTATGCCTTGTGCATTACCGGCGCATAAAGCAGCGCCTGGTATTAGTACGCAGCACCGTATTAATATGCTAAACGCGGCTATTGCGCCCTACCCTCATTTTAAACTCGATTTAAGAGAACTTAACCGAGCCGGCCCATCGTATTCGTTACTTAGCTTGCAAGAACTTCGTAAAGAGCACCCTACTACACCTATCTTATTTTTAATTGGTATGGACTCATTTAACAATCTCGATAAATGGTTTGAGTGGAAGGCAATTACGCAGCTTTGTCATATTGTGGTATATCAGCGCCCTGCTCAACATTGTACTGCAAGTGGTGAACTAAAAGGCTATATGCAAGATGCGAATGTAGACGAAGCAACCTTACTTGAGCACTCACTTGCTGGTAAACTTTATTTTTTACCGGGTAAAATGCTCGATGCTGCTTCGAGTACAATTCGCGAACAACTGAAAAAAAGCAATAAAAAGAATGAACTATTACCCGCTGCAGTGAGTCATTACATAGAACAGCATCAGCTCTATCAAATTGATGCTTAAAAACGCCTAGCGTGTTAAAATGCGCGCCATTAAATTTTTAAATTGAGACAAAACATTGGATTCAAAACAACTACTCGCCTTTGCAATGGATAAAATTGACGATATGAAAGCACGTGACATCGTTCATATTGACGTAACAAAGACATCAGATATTACAGATTACATGGTAATTTGTTCTGGTACTTCTAAACGTCACGTACAGTCAATTGCCGATCACTTAGCAAAAGAAGCGCGTCACGCAGATTCAGAACCATTAGGTTATGAAGGTGAAGGCGATGGCGAATGGGCACTGGTTGATTTAGGTGATGTAGTTGTACACGTGATGCAAAACGAAGCACGTAGCTATTACGATCTAGAGAAACTGTGGGGCTAAACACGCACTCATTTTAGACAATGCTTGGAAGTAATACGTGAAAATACAAATGATTGCTGTTGGTACAAAAATGCCAGCATGGGTAGAAACGGGATTTGCAGAATATCAGCGCCGTTTCCCTAAAGATATGGCCCTTGAGTTAATTGAAATCCCTGCCGGTAAACGTGGCAAAAACGCAGACATAAAGCGCATTTTACACATTGAAGGTGAAAAAACATTAGCGGCTATTCCAAAAGGCAATCGTATTGTAACGTTAGAGGTAACAGGGAAAGCACTGGATACTCACCAACTTGCTAAAAATATGGAAAAATGGCAACTCGATGGTCGTGATGTAAGTTTACTTATTGGCGGACCTGAAGGGCTTGCTCCAGAGTGCATTGCAGCGTCTGAGCAAAAATGGTCGTTATCTAATTTAACATTACCGCACCCCTTGGTGCGTATTATTGTTGCAGAGAGCCTTTACAGAGGCTGGAGCTTAAATAACAACCATCCTTATCATCGCGAGTAATGCCTTGCCATGCTAAAACATAGACCCACTATTCGTGACCACTCCGCAGAAGCAAATTTATTTGCTAGGCGAGCATTTGTGGGTTTTGTTTTTGTATTAGCTATGGTGGCTATTTTGCTGTCAAACCTATATAAAATTCAAGTAGAGAACCACCAAGATTACCAAACCCGCTCTAATGACAACCGTATTAAAGTTATTCCTATTGCACCCAACCGTGGTTTAATTTACGACCGTAACGGTGTACTCCTTGCTGAAAACAAACCAGTTTACAATCTTGAAGTCATTCCCGAAGATGTAAACGATTTAACCGAATCGCTCGATCAAGTCAGTAAAATAATTACTATTAGTGAGCAAGAGAAAGACGATTTTTTAAAAGATATTAAACACACTCGGCGTTTCAAATCGCAAATTCTTAAAGCACGCTTAAACGAAACTGAAGTCGCTAAGTTTTCTGTAAATCAACATAAATTCCCAGGCTTTAGTATTGAAGCACGCCTAGCCCGCTACTACCCCTTTGGCGATACCCTAACCCATGCACTCGGTTATGTGGCAAAGCTTAATAAAAAAGAACTTAATAAACTAGATCAAGAAGGTCAAGCAACCAATTATCGAGCCACATACGATATTGGAAAATTAGGCATAGAAAAATATTATGAACAATTATTACACGGTGAAGTAGGCTCCCAGCGCGTAGAAGTAAATAATCGCGGCCGCGTTATTCGCACACTCAGTATGATCCAACCTAAGCCTGGTAGTGATATTGTACTTACGCTTGATATTGGGCTACAGCAAATAGCACAACATGCGCTTAAGGATATGCGCGGCGCTATCGTCGTTATGGATGCAAAAGATGGTGGCGTACTCGCACTTTATTCAAATCCAAGCTACGATCCAAATTTATTCGTACATGGTATAAGTAGCAAAAACTACAAAGCATTGCTTAACCAAGATCGCCCGCTAATTAACCGAGCAACACAAGGTCGTTACGCGCCAGCTTCGACTGTTAAACCTCACATGGCAATTTTAGCCCTTGAAGAAAATATTGTAAGTGAAAGCACTTCTATTTGGGATCCTGGCTTTTTTGAAATACCAAATGTGGAACATAAATGGCGCGATTGGAAACGCTGGGGTCATGGCCATGTTGATGTATATAAAGCGATTGAAGAGTCGTGCGATACTTATTTTTATGATGCAGCTTATCGCTTAGGTATTACTAAAATAAGCGATTTTATGGCGCGATTTGGCTTTGGTGATTTATCCGGTATTGATATTCATGAAGAAACCACTGCAATTTTACCTTCAAAAGAATGGAAAGAAGGCCGCTTTAAGGAATCATGGTGGCGAGGTGATACTATTTCTGTAGGTATTGGACAAGGCTATTGGACGGCAACCCCGATTCAAATTGCTAACGCAACGAATATTCTTGTTAATAAAGGGATTAATCATCCACCGCATTTAGCCCAAGTTGCAAAAAAAGAAGATCAAGTAACGCAAATTAACGGTGATGAAAAACCGCCGGTAATACTTAAAAACCCTGATAACTGGCGCATTGCAATTGATGCAATGCATAACACGGTAAAAAAAGTAACAGGTACCGCACACAAAGCTTTTAAAGGTGTAAGCTACGATCCGGCGGGTAAAACAGGTACTGCGCAAGTAGTTAGCATTGCCCAAGGCGAACGTTACGACGCTAAATCATTAAAAGAGCGTCAGCGTGATAATGCCATTTATGTTGGTTTTGCACCTTATAACAACCCACAAATTGTGCTCTCTATCGTTGTAGAAAACACTGGGGGCGGAAGCTCGGTAGGTGCGCCAATTGCTCGTCAATTAATGGACTACTATTTTGCAGCTAATCCTGTTGAACTTGCAGGGAATATAAAATAATGACCATTTTACACGATAAACGATCCATATGGATGCGAATGCATCTAGACCTACCATTACTCATCGCTTTGCTTATCATGATGATTGGCAGTATTACCGTTGTATATAGTGCAAGCGGGCAAGATACAGCAATGATGATCCGCCATATGACTCGCATGGGCGGAGCCGTTATAGGCATGATTATTCTAGCCCAATTTTCTCCAGCAACACTTAAACGTTTAGTTATCCCACTTTACTGTGTTGGCTTACTCATGCTGGTGGGTGTACTTTTATTTGGGGTCAGCTCAAAAGGCGCTCAACGCTGGTTAAACTTGGGGATCACTCGCTTTCAACCATCAGAACTAATGAAGCTAGCCGTCCCAATGATGGTGGCTTGGTACATAGGCAGAAACCACTTACCACCCCGCCCACTGCATTTAATTATTGGCTTTATGATTGTAATGCTTCCGACATTATTAATTAAAGAACAGCCCGATTTAGGTACTTCTATACTTATTGCGAGTTCGGGTATATTTGTGTTGTTTTTATCCGGTTTAAGCTGGCGCTTAATCGGCTTTTTAAGTTCTGTTGTTGCGCTTGCTGCATGGCCATTTTGGCACTATGGTATGCACGACTACCAAAAACAACGTGTACTTACTTTTTTAGACCCCGAAAGCGATCCGCTTGGTTCCGGTTACCATATTATTCAGTCAAAAATAGCAATAGGCTCTGGTGGTGTTGAAGGCAAAGGCTGGCTGCTTGGTACACAATCGCAATTAGAATTTTTACCAGAGCGTCATACTGATTTTATATTTTCGGTTTTAAGCGAAGAGTTTGGCTTATTCGGCGTATGTGTTTTACTTAGCCTGTACTTATTTATTATTGGCCGAGGCTTGTACATTGCCGTTAATGCGCAAGATGCATTTGGTAAATTACTGGCAGGTGCACTCACTCTGACATTTTTTGTTTATGTATTTGTAAACATAGGTATGGTATCAGGGTTATTGCCTGTTGTAGGAGTTCCTTTGCCTCTAATCAGTTATGGAGGAACATCGATGGTGACGCTCATGGCTGGCTTTGGCATTATTATGTCAATAGCGACAGATAAAAGGATGCTTTTAAAATAATGAAATTCACTTTGCGTGTTCTAATAACTGTTTTTTTAATACTCACCTTAAGTGCATGTAGTAGTTCAAGTAACCGCTACCATATGCGCCATGATTCAGCACCACTTAGAGCCCCAACTGCACTTGAAATGCAAGACGCAATAATCACTGATGTTACTAAAAGCGCCAGTGCAAGTCGTCCATATACAGTGCTTGGTAAAAGTTATTCGCCAATGCTTGATGAGTCAGGCTACTCTGAGGAAGGCATTGCCTCTTGGTATGGTCGTAAATTTCATGGTTATCACACCTCTAATGGTGAAACCTACGATATGTTTGCCATGACTGCTGCGCACAAAACACTGCCGTTACCTAGCTTTGTTAAAGTAACCAATACAGCGAACGGTAAATCAGTAATCGTGCGCGTGAACGACCGCGGCCCATTTCATGACGATAGAATAATTGATCTTTCGTACGCTGCCGCTTACAAGCTAGGCTATTACACCCATGGTACAGCAAGGGTTAAGCTAGAAGCCGTTAAGCTTGCGGGCGCAACTGCCCGTCAAACCTATATTCAGGTAGCTGCAGGTAGTACACTTGCTAATATTGAAGCGCTTGCCAGTACATTGCGAGAGCAATACAAATTACCAACAAATATCGTGCAAAAAGACGATATTTACAGACTGCATTTAGGGCCAATAAAAGATACCCCTCATGCAGACGAAGTATTAAAAAAATTAAAACAAAATCAATTTCAAAACGCGTTCTTGCTTTACACTCAGTAAGACTAATACCCAAACTACCCCAGGATGCTCGCATCTTGGGGTGGTTTGGGTATAAAATGGCGTAACGCGAATCTTTAACTTTAACCATTAATGAGTATGATGAAATCTATTAAACATAAAATCCTCAAAGGTGTATGCGGCTTAGTTTGTACAGCCGCCGTATTTTCAGCCAGCGCCCAAATTATCCCGGCACCACCTCAAGTTAATGCAAAAGGTTATTTTTTAGTAGACTTTACAACAGGTAAAGTAATTGCCCAAGGTGAAGCTGATACGCAGCTAGCCCCAGCAAGCTTAACTAAGATGATGACCAGTTATGTAATTGGTACTGAAATTAAAGCCGGCAATATTGCACCAACAGATATGGTAACTGTGAGTGAAAAAGCATGGGCTAAAAACTTCCCAGAATCGTCTAAGATGTTTATTGAAGTAGGTAAGCAAATTAGTGTTGATCAGCTTAATCACGGCATTATTATTCAATCTGGTAATGATGCCTGTGTTGCAATGGCTGAACATATTGCTGGAAGTGAAAGCGCATTTGCTGATTTAATGAATGCACATGCTACTAAATTAGGTATGAGTAACAGCCATTTTATCAATAGCCACGGCCTTGATACGAATGAGCATTATACTACTCCACGCGATATGGCAACCTTAGGCGCAGCACTTATTCGTGACGTACCGGATGAATACGCACTTTATAAACAAAAGTCGTTTACTTATAACGGTATTAAGCAATATAACCGTAACTCGCTATTATGGGATGAAAGCTTAGACGTAGACGGTATAAAAACAGGCCACACCTCGGAAGCTGGCTACAGTTTAGTCACTTCAGCAACTAAAAATGGTATGCGTTTAATTGCCGTTGTAATGGGCACTTCAAGCGAACGTGCTCGTAAAGTGGAAAATAAAAAACTACTTAACTACGGTTTTCGTTTCTATGAAACAATTACCCCGTACAAGGCCGGCGATAGCTTTGCTGAGCAACGTATTTGGATGGGTAACAAAGAAAATGTATCTTTAGGTATTTTAGAAGATACACCAATTACTATTCCACGTGGTCAACATAAAAACCTTAAAGCTAACTTTGAGCTAGATAACACGCTTGAAGCACCACTCGCTAAAGGCACTAAAGTAGGTACGTTATTCTTACAATTAGAGGGTGAAGACATTGCTCAATACCCACTAGTAACACTTGAAGAAGTGGAAGAAGGCAGCTTCTTTAGTAAGATTTATGACTACTTACGTTTACAAATAATGTAGACGTAAAAATAAACTCACAGCTATTGTGAAAGTTAAACGAGACGCCTCTATTATGAGGCGTTTTTTTTTGCTTGAAAAATGCTAGAATGCGCCCCATATAAAGCAATCATATTGAGTTGTTATTTTTGGCACTCCAAAAAAAGCAGCATTAGCTCAAGATTGTCATAACCCTTTCAGTTTAGCGCCTAGCATTTTGCTCAGAGCCAATACTTTATTTGTTTGAGGAGTCACCGTCGTGGTTCAACCTGTTAAAGATACAAAATTTGATGAGTACTTAGAGTACCCTTGCCCATTTACATTCAGAATAATGGGTTTAGCTAACGTAAACTTAACTGATCAAATTTTAGCTAAGTTACAACCAATAGCACCTGGCGATTACGCCCCTAAAGTAAAACCAAGCAGCAAAGGTAATTACGAGTCAGTAAGCCTTGTAGCAACAGTTACTAGTGGCAAACACATTGAAGAAATTTACAACGTGATCAGCAATATTGATGACGTACGCCACATGCTTTAATCCATAGTTGAGATTTGTTGTGAACGAAAACACTTTGATCGTACGCCAACTGGGTCGTCAGCGTTATATGCCTATTTGGCAAAAAATGCAGGACTTTACCGACACCCGTGATGAAAATACGCCAGATGAAATTTGGCTTGTAGAGCACGAGAGTGTATTCACCCAAGGTCAGGCTGGTAAGGACGAACACTTACTAGCTCCTGGCGACATTGAGGTGATTAAAGTTGACCGTGGCGGGCAAGTAACTTACCACGGCCCTGGCCAGCAAATGATGTATGTATTATTTAATCTACGTCGTTTAAAAATTGGTGTCCGTGAACTGGTTACGTGGCTTGAAGAGTGCATTATTGAATCACTCGCCGAGTACGGCATTGAAGCTTATGCTAAAGCTGATGCACCAGGTGTATACGTTAACGACAGCAAAATTGCATCCCTTGGGTTAAGGGTTCGTCGTGGCTGCTCGTTTCATGGCTTAGCATTAAATGTTAACATGGACCTAAGTCCATTTTTACGCATTAACCCATGCGGTTATGCGGGCATGAATATGGTGCAAACTAAAGAATTAAATGGTCCTCAAAACCTAGAAAGTGCGGGTGAAGGATTGGTGAAACACATGATCAAGAAGCTTAATGCAACACAGGTTAAGCATACTGAAGGGTTTGAAAACGAATGAATAAACCAGTCAAAATGGAACCAGGTGTAAAACTACGCGACGCAGAAAAAATGGCGTTGATCCCAGTAAAAGTTTTACCTACAGAAAAAACTGAAATGTTGCGTAAGCCAGAATGGTTAAAAATTCGCTTACCTAAATCAACCGATCGCATTGACGGCATTAAAAAAGCGCTACGTAAGCATGGCTTACACTCAGTCTGTGAAGAGGCTTCGTGCCCTAACCTATCTGAATGTTTTAACCACGGTACAGCTACCTTTATGATTTTAGGTGCTATTTGTACTCGTCGTTGCCCATTTTGTGATGTGGCTCACGGTCGCCCATTAAAACCTGATGCCACTGAACCTGAAAAGCTAGCACTTACTATTAAAGATATGAAGCTAAGCTACGTTGTAATCACTTCGGTTGACCGTGATGATTTACGTGATGGTGGTGCACAGCATTTTGCTGATTGTATTCGCGAAATTCGTAAACATAATCCAACTATCACTATCGAAATTTTAGTACCTGATTTTCGTGGCCGTATGGACCGCGCACTAGAGATACTAATCGAGACGCCACCAGATGTGTTTAACCACAATCTTGAAACTGCGCCACGTTTATACAAACTAGCTCGTCCAGGTGCTGACTATAAGTGGTCTTTAGAATTACTTCGTCGCTTTAAAGAAGCTCACCCAGAAGTAAAAACTAAATCAGGCTTAATGGTTGGTTTAGGTGAAGAAATTAGCGAAATTGAAGAAGTACTTCGCGATTTACGTGCACACAACGTTGACATGCTAACTGTAGGCCAATACCTACAACCTTCTAAGCATCACTTACCGGTTAAGCGCTACGTGCCACCAGTAGAGTTTGACGGCTTAAAAGCGTATGCAGACGAAATTGGCTTTACTCACGCGGCTTCTGGCCCGTTTGTACGCTCAAGCTACCATGCTGATCAACAAGCAGCGGGTAAAGAAGTGAAATAATCACTTTCTCAAAAAATTAAAAAAGCCGTTAATGATGCATAATCATTAACGGCTTTTTCATGCCAATTGATAAAATAGCTTACTGCGCTAACTTACCTTTTGTAATGGAAAAATCAGCAAACCTAACACGTTCTTCATCGGCGCGAAGGCTGTCGGTTTCAACAATTGAGCGGTATATTCCCCACTTAGGACGAGCAAAATCATCATCACTAAAGCCGCGCCACATATCTATGTTTTGCTCGCTTATAGTAAATATATCTGCATTATCGCTTAAGCGCGTTAACGTCATATCAAACTTACCACTTTCACTAAATGTAGCTTGTACAAATACCTCAACCCATTCATCTGTAATTAAAGACCAGTCGGTTTCAATGAGGTTTTTATCAAGACCCGTACTGTTACCGTTTTCATCAAACCCTGCGCTATATCGAACCTGTAGCTGATTACCTATACTATTTTTTTGCGCACCTGAGAGCGTGATAATAGGCTGATCGTCATTACCATTGGTGTTGTCGTTACTCTCGTTACGGGCTTTTATTTGAAAAAAATGGCTAAATTTACTCGTAAGCTCAAGCTCGCTACTTACTTTAAATTTCCAGCTATATTGAAATGTCTCGCCCTCAAACGCCAGTGTTTTTTGTGGTGATTTATCGTAGGTTTTTATTTCGTTACGTTGTCTATCACTTGTGCCTTTGTCTTTATCTTGGTCATCATCTCGGTGAGCTAAAAAGACAAAATGGTTACCAATTATCGTATCGGTATCTTCAATAATATGGACAACACTTTCATGATTGCCAGCGTATAAGTCTGGAGATTCAATTGACCCTTCGCCGAAGGCATTTTCAATAAGTGTGTATGCGTCAAGCCCCGAATTAACGCCATCTGATCGCAATAAAACGTGTGATATTTTTTCAAAGCCATCAGCTTGAGCTATTGGTGCACCTACAATTGTTATGATAATTTGTGCGCTAGTACCATCTACAGAGTTTACTGTTATTGTATCTTGTAGTGTTTCACCTTCACTTAAAGATGTTATTGATGCGTTTAAATCGTCAAGTGTGTATGACCAATCTCCACCAGCATTTAAGCTAAAAAAACCATAGCTTGTAGCGCTATTTTCTTGTGCTGCAAAAGCAGCTTCATCTGATTGTTGATCCGTAATAGTTAACGAGCCTGTTATTGCATCATTACTATCGCTAATAACTTCACCTAGAGTGTTACCACCAATTGTTGCAGGAGTTTGTGAAGTAATCGCTTCATTATTTTGCACCGTAGGATCAGAGCCTGAGCTGCCACAACCAGTAACTAAACAAGATAGAAGTATAGCTGTAACTGTATTGCACGGTTTAAGGGTATATTTAGACATAATTAGTTCCGTGGTTAATAGCAAGTTAATTAAATATGAATTTACCAATTTATTGTACAAATAACCACAATTCAATTACCAATTAACATTACCAATTTACTGATATTTCAAATTTAATTATAAAATCTATTTTTTTCATAGTGATACAAAAAATTATTTCTATCGAGTGTTTATTTATATTTGTTTTAAAATAAAATTAGGTTAAACCTGAGTTACTTGAGATAATTAGTACTGACATAATTATTTAGGTTCATTATGAAACTATTAGTTCGTAACTTGTCTCGTGCTACCACTGAGCATGAGCTTCGTACTTTATTTGCAGAGCACGGTAAAGTGACTACCTGTAACTTGGTACTTGATAAAGAAACTGGCCAATCTAAAGGTTTTGCCTTTGTAGAAATGCCAAACGACATAGAAAGTAAAAGCGCAATTACTGCACTTAACCAATCTACTGTTGATAAAAGTAAGATCCGCGTGAAATTAGCGGATGCTTAAGTAATAATTTATTACTTAAAGTTAAAAGAACCAGCTTGCGCTGGTTTTTTACTAATGACTGATAGTTAATCTGCAATTGAATGAAAAGTTCTCTATAAAAATTCGACATCGCTGCGGTGCTTCCTTTATATTGAAAGCCTAATTAAATAACAATATGAAGACTATGGCATCTACTCTTTTAAAAAGCGCTAGCCTAAGCTTGCTAGTTGCACTCTTTGGCTGCTCAGAGCCTACAAGCGAGAAAACCCCATTAGAAAATACAGCCGGTGTAAGCCTTAGCAATATTAAACAGCATATTAAAACGCTAGCCTCTGATGACTTTCAAGGCCGAGGCCCGCTAACTCATGGTGAAGTGAAAACAGTAGGCTACTTAAGCGAGCAATATAAAGCGCTGGGTTTAACCGGTGCTTATAAAGGTAAATACTTACAGCCTGTAAAAATGGCAATGGTGACAGCTAATCAGGATATGCAGTTAAAAGTAGGTGATTTGAGCTTTGAATCAGGTAAAGACTTTACCGCACGTACCGAGCAACTTCAGCCATTAATTGATGTACGCAATTCTGACATTGTATTTGTTGGTTATGGTATTAATGCCCCTGAATATAACTGGAATGACTATAAAAATATTGATGTAACGGGTAAAACAGTGGTTGTGCTCGTTAACGATCCAGGTTTTGCTACTCAAAACGACGCCCTTTTTACTGGTAATGCAATGACCTACTATGGTCGTTGGACTTATAAATATGAAGAAGCCGCTCGCCAAGGTGCAAAGGCTGTATTTATTGTTCATGAAACCGCACCTGCGGCATATCCTTGGGGCGTAGTTGAAAGTTCAAACACGGGTACTAAATACACGTTAATGGATAACAATTTAAACGCGTCTAAATTACCGGTTATGGGCTGGCTAACACTTGATGCGACTGAGCAAATGTTTAACGCCGCAAAGCTTAACTACCAAGATTTAAAACAAGCAGCATTAAGTGATGACTTTAAAGCGACGCCACTTAACTTAAAAGCAAACCTTGCCTTTAAAAACGAAGTGTCACATGCCAAATCACATAATGTAGTTGCACAAATTACAGGAAGCGAATCACCTGACGAATACGTTGTTATTAGCGCTCACTGGGACCACTTTGGTACTAAACAAACTGACACCGGCCCTAAGATTTATAACGGCGCGGTCGATAACGCTTCAGGCACTGCAGCCACGCTTGAAATAGCACGTATAATGAGTAAAAAGAACAAGCAAAAGCCATTTAAACGCTCAATTATTTTTGCTAACTTTACAGCAGAAGAAACGGGGTTAATTGGCTCTGAAGAATTTGCATCGGGTGCGGTTGTACCTACAAAACAAATGGTCGGTCTATTAAATATTGATGGCATGAACGTGCTTGATGGCACTGACTACATTTTACAATACGGTAAAGATTTATCGACAATGGAAAACTATTTAGCAAAAGCTGCAAAATCACAAGGCCGTTTTGTTAAAATGGATCCTCGCCCGCAAAATGGCTTGTTTTTTAGATCAGATCATTTCTCGCTTTCTAAGCAAGGCGTGCCTAGTTTATTATTTATGAGTCTGGGTGATACCGATCCTGAGTACATTGCGCATAAATACCATAAAGAAGCAGACGACTACTCAGCTGATTGGTCGTTAGGTGGTGTTAAGCAAGATATAGATCTTATTGTTGATATAGCCACACAGCTTGCAAATAATGGCGATTGGCCAAAGTGGACGAGCGAGTCTGACTTTAAAGCCAAACGCGCGCAAGATAAGCAATAAATAGCTATTAAATAGAGTTATGTAATATAAAAATCCTCCTACTTGGAGGATTTTTGTTTTAAACGAGCGCGCATTAATAGCGTTTCGGCCTTTGCCCCTAAATAAACATAAATAGCCAGTGCAATTAAAAGCCCTACCACTGCCAGCATCATCGCTATGGCAGGCATTAAATATTCCGATTGCCCAAGCGCTGCTTTAAACATAGTTAACAGCGCCTCAATTGATATAGCAATCAACACAGTAGATATAAACCGTGTAATAGTGCGCCGCGTAGACGAGTGCCTAAAAATATCCTTATGCATAAGGATTTCTTCTTCGAGTATTGTTTTACCTAAATCAAACACTGCTAGTGCCAAAGTGATGTAAATAATGATACTAAAGGGCTCAAGTGGGTCTGATGAGGTATCTACATGAGTTAATAGCGCGTATATATCACTAAAGACGATATTTAGTAAAAATAATACTAAGCAAAATAAGCACACCACAATAATACCGTAACCCGCTTTGAAGTAAGGCGACATATTAGCGCGCGCAGTATCACCCATTACAAATTCAATAAGCTGCGTTAAGCTCACATCAACGACCAAGTAATGCTGATTATTAATTGGTTTTTTTAGCTCTTTAATCGCCGATATACATAAATGGTTAGTCGCTATAGAAATGTAGGGATCAGTAAAGCACACTTTATCACTTGCTTTAGCGTTCAAAAAATAGGGTCGCTCGCTTAAATCTTGTTGATTACCACTTTCACCTAATTTTTTGCTATATGCCCGTTTAAAGCAGACATTATTACCCTGCTGCAAACCTTCTGCATTTAAACAATATTGTAATTCTAAAAATGGGTACTGCTTAATCAGATAGCGGGTATCACGCTCTTTGGTTAATCCGTCCTCAATACTCATTAAAATAGATTCAAGTAAACTGTGTATTACATGCTCATATTCGTGGTAGCGCTCAACACTACTGATATAACTCATTCGCGCCATTTTAAATACTCATTAACCTAAGTTATAAATAGATTTGCAAGTTTAAAACCAACAATAAAATAACTTAATAATCAGTAACTTGATTATATTCAAACTCAAGTTTTGCACCACTTTGGTGACTAAAAAGTAATATATTAAATTAAATGCACAAAAAAGCAGCTAAGTATTAATTACTTAGCTGCTTTGTGAGTATGACTGGTAAGGTTCTACATAGAGCTTATCACTGAACCTTCGAAAACTCTTCTTTAGATAACTCGCCATTTCCATCTGTATCTAATTGATCAAAAAGCTGTACTAGTTGCGAGTTTACTTGGGCTTCTGTTTTACTAATTACGCCGTCGCCATCTGTATCAAAAGAATCAAAATCTACCGCAGCAAACACCGCTGAAGAAGAAGCAAGGGCTACAAGTGGTAGGGAGTGTTGATCTTTGGTGGGTGAATTTGCAGCAGTATGTTTGGTTTTTAGGCAAGGCAGAGCCTATGTAGTGTGGTTATTCCCCATAAATAGGCGATAACGCAGCATAAATACCAAACATGCGCTGCCCTTTGGGTTCTTTCTAGGGACGATTAACTCTTTGTTGCTCGGTTTTTACTTAGCCCACTAGGTTACAAACCTCGCGCCGCGATTTAATCTCCCCTAGATTGAACAAATTTCAATCCACAAAGATCAATACGCCCTAAAGTTTTGTGTAATGTTTTCATAATCGTTTCCTTAGGCTTTGAGCCTGATTAGGGGTGACCTGATTAGAGGTAAGAAGTCCTTTTCAAAGATCCTTTAGGAGTAAAGTGTTTATAAATTAATATTCAAAAAAATCATTTTCTGTCGGACCACCGCTACTTTGAACATTTAGCTCGTCAAATTGCTTTATCACTTGCGCCGATTCTTCAGCTTGGCTAATTGAAGCGTTGTCGTCTGCGTCGAGTGTTTCAAAGTCTGTGTTTGCAAATACTACTGACGAAGAAACAATAGCCATAAGTACAAATGTTGATTGTAGCTTTTTCATAATTTAATCCTTCAAAAGTATGCGGTGTCCTAAACAAATTTGCTCTATAGTGCTCTCTAGTCACTTCCTGGTTATTCTTTTTAGTAGGCTCCCTTGCCTACTTAGGTTGTCTTTGGCAACTCAGAATTTAGATAACATTACAGAGCATTAACTGCTTAAGGCTTTAATTTTAGGCCTTAGAAAACTCATCTTCAGATAGCTCACCATCTTGGTTTGTATCGAATTCTTCAAATTTGCTTAAAAGCTCAGCATCTACTGAAGCTTCGGCTTGGCTGATTGCGCCATTACCATCTACGTCTAGCGTATCAAAATCTGTTGCTGCAAAAGCCGCTGATGAAGAAGCTAGCGCCATTAGTACTAGTGTTGATTGAAATGTTTTCATAATAGTATTCCTTCATTGGGTTGTTGCGATTAAGGCCTTTGGCTTTCATCACGTTTTGCTTAATACACTCTAGGTATTACAACTTCGGTGCCACTTTTTATTTATTATTTAAAAACAATGAGTTAAACAATATAAAGCGAGAGAAGCTTAATTTGAGGAGGTGTTATTGTTGCTATTTAGCAACAGCCATTTACCTAAGAATAATAAACCGATATAAATCAATTGGTTAGGTTTAGTTAAAAAGACACACTTTTGCTAAAAAGCCAAAAAGGGGGGGTTGGGTTAGTCTTCAAAATAAACTGAATATGAACATGGAAGTAACATAGGATTTGTTCGCGACTATTAAATAATTAATTCATTTATAATTAGTCAGTTACATTATTTTTGAGATTTATTATAAAAATTTTGAAAGGATATTTTGAAATTAACTGTTTTGTTGCCAAATGGCGAATTACTCAGAAAGAATGTGATATATGAGCTAAGTTATAGCATTGAGTTCATAACTTAATGCGCCGTAAAATATAGGTTCGCTTGAGTTAAGCAAACCTACATCGTGTGCCAGCTATCTGCAAATGTGCCGCTATTGGAGTGAGGTAAATTATGTAGATTTAAACTACTTCCACCCTTGTAGCCACTTTTGGTTATCTTTTAAATCTCGCCAACTAATTGGATATTGATTTTTTGACATAACAGCCTCGGTAATACATTCAATTACGTTGCCATCTTCATCAAATTCCACCTCAACAATAATGAAGTGTTTTTCTTTATTTATAGCAGGTGTTGCGGTCCATTTACTATTCAATAATTTTTTAGGGTTTAGTTTATTCATTTAGTATAACGACTCCTACTCATCTATTTATACAGCTTATATAAGGCAACTATACGACCCCAACACCTACTTAGTTCAGATTACTCTGCAACTAGCTTGCCCTTATACATTTGCATTTGGCAATGAAAGTCATACTCACCGGCTTCAAGCGCAGGTAGTTTAACCGTATTGCCATCACCCATTGCCAGCGTTTTACTTATATCAAGCTGTGGAAATACCACTGTTTCGGCGCACGGCGCGCTGTCTTTTCTATCAAAGGTAAGTACAACCTCTTTGTTGGCTGCCACTTTAATGTGTCCTGGCTTATAAACACCGTTATCAACGACTATTGTTTCTTTGTTGTCATCACTTTGTGTTTGCTCTGGTTTGTATAGCCAAAACCAATAAATAATTGCGGCTATTAACAGTGCACCACCTATATTAATCATCAACATAATGTACTCCTTAGCTTAAATTACGATTTATTTGGTTTGAAAAAACGTAAGCGATTAGCGTTACTTACCACTGTAAGCGATGAAAGTGCCATAGCTGCACCTGCAACAACAGGGTTAAGTAGTATGCCAAAAAATGGATACAACACGCCGGCTGCAATCGGAATACCCGCCACGTTATAAATAAAGGCACCAAATAGGTTTTGTTTAATATTTGAAATAGTTGCATTACTCACTGCAATTGCATCAGCAAGACCATGTAATGAACCACGCATTAAGGTAATGTCTGCACTTTCTATTGCAACATCGGTACCTGTACCAATTGCAAATCCTACGTCGGCTTGTGCAAGTGCGGGAGCATCGTTAATACCGTCACCTGTCATACCCACTATTTCACCGTTTGCTTGGCGCTTTGTTACTTCGTTTACTTTGTCATCGGGCATTACTTCTGCAATAAAGTCATCAATACCGACTTGCTTAGCAACGGCTTGTGCAGTGGCTTTGTTGTCACCTGTTAGCATAACTAGGTGGATACCTTTATCTTGCAGGCGTTTGATAGCTTCAACTGAATCCTCTTTGATAGGATCCGCTACAGCAATAATAGCGTGGAGCTTATTATTGCTTACAAAATACATGGGCGTTTTAGCATCACTGGCAAGTGCTTGAGCTTGCTCGGTTGCATCATCAACGGCTACATCGTATTTATCCATTAGCGCTTTATTGCCAAACAACAATGTTTGCCCGTCAACACTGCCAGTGACACCTTTACCTGTAATTGCGTTAAAGTCGGCTACTTTGCTTAAAGCTAAGCCCTGCTTTTTAGCATGTCCCGTAATTGCTTGGGCCAGTGGATGCTCTGAGCTACTTTCAAGGCTTGCAACAAGTTGCATTACTGTATTTTCATCACTGTTGTTAAACGTAACCACATCGGTAACTTGTGGTGTGCCTTGAGTAATAGTGCCTGTTTTATCTAAAATCATGGTGGTGATTTTAGATGTTGTTTGCAGCGACTCACCATTTCGAATTAATATTCCTGACTCAGCGGCTTTACCAATCCCCACCATAACCGACATAGGGGTTGCGAGTCCTAGCGCACAAGGACACGCAATAATAAGTACGGTGGTTACCGCAACTACGGCGTAAGTAATTGATGGCTCAGGTCCAAAGTTTAACCATGCAAGGCCTGCAATTACTGCAATAATCATCACTGTTGGTACAAATATTCCTGATATAACATCGGCTAAGCGCCCTATTGATGGCTTAGAGTTTTGTGCACGCTTTACCATATTGATAATATTGGCAAGTGTGGTTTCGCTACCTATGTGCGTGGCTTTAAATAATAAAGTGCCACTTTTATTAATACTTCCGGCAACGACTTTATCGCCCGCTTTTTTGCGGACGGCCATTGGCTCACCAGTAAGCATTGACTCATCAACCGTACTGCTGCCTTCAATAACATCGCCATCCACAGGGATTTTTTCACCCGGGCGTACGCGTACTTCATCATTTTTTACAACATCACTAATGTCGATGTCTTGCTCTTGCCCATCGAGAATTACGCGTGCAGTTTTTGGTTGCAGGCCAATTAAGCGTTTAATTGCTTGTGAGGTGCGCCCACGTGCTTTTACTTCAAAAGCGAGCCCTAAACTAATTAAACCGATGATCATCGATGATGCTTCAAAATATACGTGCCTTGCAACTTGTGGTAATAAGTTTGGTGCTATTACCACAAACATTGAATACAACCACGCAGTACCTGTACCAAGCGCTATTAATGTATCCATATTAGCAGCATGGTTTTTGAATGCCTGCCATGCACCGTTGTAAAATTGTTTACCTGATATAGCCATAACCACAAGCGTGACTATACCCACTAAAAACCAAGCTATTCGTTGTGTGTCGGTGGTCACACTCATGTCAAAAATAAGCCCGTATATCATTAACGGCGCACCGACCCCTAACGCTAATATCATATTACGCATCAGCTTTTTATAATGTGCCTCATCCGACTTTGCTTTTTCATCAAGTGCATCTTGATCAGACTCATTACTCATTGGCTTAGCTGAATAACCAATGTTTTCGACTGCTTTAATAAGCGTGCTTTCACAGGCTTTACCTTCTACACGTACTGTACGCTGTGCAAAGTTCATTTCCACGTTTTGCGCGCCTTGCACGCTATTAAGGGCTTTTTCAATTTTAGCCACACAACTGCCGCAATTAGCGCCTTCAATAATAAAGTTTTGCGCGGTGTCTTTTGTATTAGTCGTCATTACGCTGCTCCTTATTTGCAGAATCGTTTATTGGATCAACAAAAGATTCTATTAAACTACATACGTCACTGGCATTTGCACCATCGGCTGATGTATCCCATTGCGCCAGAGCTGCATGCATTCTGTTTCGTAATTTTAATGTTTCTTGAAATAGTGCTTCGGTTTCTTCTAGGCGTTTAGTAATGAGTTTTCGCGTTAACGGACAAGGACAATTCCCCTGCTCTGACTCGCCTATAATGTGTTGAATATCTTTGAGTGAAAAACCAAGTTGACGCGCACTAATAATAAACTTTAAACGTTGCTGGTCTTGCTTTGTATATTCTTGATAGCCATTTTCTTCACTGCGTATTGGGTTAAGTAACCCAACACGTGTGTAATGACGAACAGTATCGGCAGTCACGCCCATTAACTTGGCGAGTTGTTTAACATACATAATTTAGCCCCGTGGAATTTCAATAGATCAATAATAAACCTATGTGCAACACACAGGTCAATAGAGAGGAGCATTAAAGCATAATTTAAATTTACTGAAACTGATTTAGCGAAAAAGTGAAAGCGCTCTGGCTAGAGCGCTTAAATAAGAGAGGTAAAAGTATTGAATCTATTGTTCTTTAAAGGTTAAATTTAACCAGCAAATATCAGCAGTCTCTAGTTAGCATGCTCGCGTGAGGCTTTTAGCTCTTCGCTTAGCTTGCCTGCTATATCTTGAATTTTTGGTATAGCATCTTTCATTAAGCTTTGTGACATTTGCATAGACTCTTGCATTACAACAGGCATTTTTTCAAGTATTTTTTGCCCTGTATCTGTTTTATAAAACGCTAACATATCAGCAATTTCTTGCTCACTAAAATGTTTGTCGTACACGCTAATCATCATTGGCTGCATTTTAGCCCAGCTCATTTCGGTTTTTAATACCGTTGTCATGTCGCCGTAGTATTTATCAAAAATAGCCTGTTCAGAAGGCTTAACGCCCATTTGGTCTGACATGCCTTTCATCATACCTTCAACCTGGCCGTACATAGAATCAACCATTGCATCCATGTTCATTACATTAATGAGTTCATCTATTTTTTGCTGCTTAGAATTTTGTTCAGCATACAAACTACTAGAAAAAATCAGTAATGATAAAAGTAGTACCTTACCCATAATAATATCCTTTCATATAAATAATGGACTTATGGTCACATGAATAATTTGTATTGTAAAGGGTACAAGCAATCATTAAAAAGGCCGAGTAAAATAAATTTATTCGGCCTTTTATAAATATATTTTTATGCTAATCGTCTTCTACATTATCTAGGCCTTTAGTGCCTTCTTTGGCTTTTAGCTTATGATGGATAGCAGACTTTATTAACATGTAGCCACTAATCGGTGCCGTAATTAGTAAAAATATAGTAATGAGTATTTCTTTAACACTTAGGCCATGCCCTGAATTTGCAAAATAAACCATAGCAGCAATTAACATACTCGCCATGCCCAACGTGGTTGCTTTAGTTGGTCCATGCAAACGCATAAAAAAGTCAGGTAGTTTAATTAAGCCTATTGAGCCAATTAAAATAAACGTACCACCAAATAACAATAATATTGATACAACCAATTCGCTGATCATGTTTTCACCTTATTCAATTATATCGCCACGTAGTAAATACTTACACACTGCAACTGTACTTATAAAACCGAGCATAGCAATAAGCAGTGCAGCTTCAAAATAAAGCCCTGTATCCATACTAATACTGTATAAAATAATCAGTGCGATGACGTTAATGTACATAGTATCGAGCGCTAAAACACGGTCAGGCACTGACGGACCGATGATCAATCGCCATAAATTAAGTAATAATGATAAGCCAATCATCGAAAAAACAATGAGTAATACAGTATCTAACATTGAAATATCTCCTTTAGTGGAGCTTCGTAGCGTTGTTTTATTTGTTTGATAAGTGCTTGTTCATCTTTAAGATCAAGCACATGTATTAATAAGTAGCGTTGCGTTGGCTCTTCACCCTCAAGTAACGATTCAGCAATTGGGTAAACCTCTGCACTCACAGTACCAGGTGTAAGCGATACACAACTGGCCAATATAGTAATTGGCATATCATGGGTTAAATCTATCGGTACTTTTATAAAGGCCGGACGCAAATTTTTAGATGGCCCAAGTATAAGTAAAGCCACTTGTAAATTTGCTACAACAATATCGTACAGCACAATAAGCAACTGCTTGAGAGCCAAGCCCGGCTTTAAAATTAGCGGCTGAGGCTCGCGAAGCGAAAAACTTAATATCGGGATAAGTATTGCAAAAATAGTCGCTAATACTAAGTGCCCTACCGACACGCTATTATTTAACAATAGCCAAACCATAAACAAAAATAAGCTACGAAATGGCGTTGGTAACCAACGAAAACGGGCTTGTAATCTCATCACATGCCTCCTTTAAGTACAGCATTAATGCCGCCGCTTATGTCATGTAACTGCACAGCAGCACCCAGCATATATTCACTAATGGGCCCGCCAAAAATTACTAATAATGGTGAACACGCAAGTAAACCTATAATTACAATTACTTGCAATGGGTTCGCATTTACACACTCAGCATTTTCACTATTTTTACTTTTATGCTCCCAGAACAAGGTTGTGCCAGCGCGCGAAAGCGCTACTAACAACGCAAAACTTGTTACTAAATATACTGGCCAAAATAGTAAAGCTTGCTCACTGTTTAATGTGGCTTTAAGTATCCAAATTTTACCTACAAAGCCTGATAGTGGCGGCATACCAACTACCGTTAAAGCCGCAATAATAAAGCACACACCTAATAAAAATGGCTGTTTAACAGAGCGACCCGCCACAAGCCTATCGCCAACTTTACCGCGCTGGATTGAAACTAAGTCTGCTAGTAAAAATAGAGCGGCACTAACAAGTGTTGAATGCACTAAATAATATAAAAGTGCAGCAGTGGCATTTACATTTTGCAATGCAATTAGCGCAACCAACGTACCTACCGATACTAATACTAAGTTAGCCGTTAGTTTACGTAAATCTTGCGCTGCCATAACACCAATGGCACCCACTATAATGGTGGCAATTGCTAAGCCCCAAAGCCAAGGCTGCGCCATATGTTCAAGCGCTCCGGCTTGTTCGCCAAATATCACAGTGTAAACTCTAAGCATGGCGTAAACGCCTACTTTGGTCATAATCGCAAACAATGCAGCAACCACAGGTTTAGCACTTGCATACGTATTTGGAAGCCATAAATGCAGAGGTAATAGTGCGCCCTTTAAAGCAAATACAATGAGTAATAATAAACCACCTGCTTTTGCTAGGTATACATCATCGCCCGAAAGCTGTGATACCTTTTGCGCCATATCTGCAATATTGAGCGTACCAAGTACACCGTACAAAATACCCAAACCGATTAAAAATACGCTTGAGCCAACTAAATTTAATATTACATATTGCAGCGCAGCACGGGTGTTTTGTTTATCACCTGCGTGCATTAACAATGCATATGATGCAATCAGTAATACTTCAAAAAATACAAATAGGTTAAATAAATCGCCAGTTAAAAACGCGCCATTTACACCCAATATTAAAAAGTGAACAAGTGGGTGATAAAAACTGCCTTTTTCATCATCGCCAGCACTACCATATAAAATAGCGCCCAAACCTAAAAGTGAAGTTAACGTAACCAATAAGGTAGACAACATATCGGCTACTAAGACGATTCCAAATGGTGCAGACCAATTACCAATAGCGTAAACGTTAATACCCGTATTATTAATATGTACAAGTAAAAATACACTAATGGCAAAAGTAGCTATTGCCATTACAATTGAAACTAAGCGGCGTATTTTAACGCTTTTACCACATGGTGGCAGTAATAAAATAACGGCCGTAAGCATAGGTAATAAAATAGGGAGCGAAGCTAAATGTTGGATCATTTTTGCTCCTTGTTATCTGCTGAGGTATTAGGCACATAACCATCAACATGGTCGCTACCTAAATCGGCGCGTCCACGTATTGCCAAAATAACCACGAATGCGGTCATCGCAAAACCAATAACAATAGCTGTAAGCACTAAAGCTTGAGGTAGAGGAACGGCGTATTCTGTGCCAGTACCAAGTACTACCGCTTTATTAATAGTAAGACGACCTGCTGAAAACAAAAATAAGTTAACAGCATATGAAATCATAGTAAGCCCAAGTACTACAGGGAACGTACGAGCTCTTAGCAGTAAAAACACACCGCAACTGACCAATACTCCAACGCAAGATGCGTACAATAATTCCATTAAATATTTACCTCTTTTTTCTGGGTATCTGCCGTCATATTACCTAAGCTTGCTAAAATCATTAGCGTAGCGCCTACAACCGTTAAGTAAACACCTAGGTCAAATGCAATCGCGCTGGCAAGCTCTGTTTTACCGACAAACGGAATATCAAAGTAGTCAAACCAAGTTGTTAAAAATGGCTTATCAAAGAACCAGCTACCCACACCTGTAAACAGTGAAATACCAATGCCTGAAGCTATGATTTTACGATAATTAACATCAAAACGTTCGTTTATCCATGCCGTACCATGCGCCATATATTGTAAAATAAACGCGATTGACGTTACTAATCCAGCAATAAAGCCACCACCAGGTAAGTTATGCCCTCGTAAGAAAATATACGCCGACACCAACAACGCAAGCGGTAATAAACTTTGTGAAATACTCGCCAATAATATTGGATGACGTTCTTTAGCCCATGGGCGGCCTTCGCTGTCACTTGCAGGCATAAATAATGGAATTCGAGAAAGTACTTTAAATATACCTAATGCGGCAATGCCTAATACGGTAATTTCTCCAAGCGTATCAAAGCCCCTAAAGTCGACCAAAATAACGTTAACTACGTTAGTACCACCGCCACCAATTTTAGCGTTAGCAATAAAGAAGTCTGAGATTGAATCTAATGGGCGTGTGAGTAACGCGTAACAAATACTTGCTATAACTACACCTAACGTAGAGGCTATTGCTAAATCTCGAAGTACACGTAATGAACTTGATTCTTTTGGCGTATGTTGGGGCAAGAAAAACAATGCCAGCATAAGTAAAATAATAGTAACCACTTCAACGGTTAGCTGCGTAAGCGCTAAATCTGGAGCAGAAAAACGTGTAAATACAACCGACACCATTAACCCCACAATTGAGAGCATTAACAACGATACCATTCGAGAGCGATGCCAAATAACGGTGGCAAGAGCACCAATAATCAATAAGCCTGCACCAATTGCATTGTGCACATCAACAGGCGTAAGTGGCATGCTACCGGCAAGTTGTTGCATTTCAAATAATGGCCAACCCGCACACAGTAATACTACCGCTAACATAATTACAAGGTAGCGCTGCAGCGATCCATTTTCTGTACTGCTTACCTTTGACTGACACCAAGCAATAACGCTTAATATTACACGTTCAAACGTTTTTTTAGCGTTTAGAGGTGGTAACGATGCTTGAAATTGAAATAGATATTTACGATTAACATAAATAAATAAGCCGCCAACAACAGCCATTGCACTCATAAGTAAAGGTAAGTTAAATCCATGCCAAATAGCTAATTCGTAATGTGGCATCTTTTGCCCTAATACAGCTAAGGATGCCGCAGATAAGATGCCATCAATTGCAAAGTGCGGAAACATCCCTACTAATAAACAAATGACAACGAGTATCTCTATTGGTACACGCATATAACGTGGTGGTTCATGAGGTATTCGTGGTAAATTAATTGGATCACCGTTAAAAAACACATCGTGAATAAAGCGTGCGGAATACGCAACCGCAAATGCGCCTGCAACAGTTGCCAGTACTGGTATTAGCCACGACATAGAACCAAGTACTTGCTGATGCAGCGTTTCTGCAAAAAACATTTCTTTAGATAAAAACCCATTAAGTAATGGTACACCCGCCATTGCAGCCGCCGCGACCATCGCAAGCGTTGCAGTGTATGGTAAGTATCGCCACATACCATTTAATTTACGCATATCGCGCGTGCCTGTTTCGTGATCAATAATACCAACGGCCATAAATAACGACGCTTTAAACGTGGCATGGTTAATGATGTGGAATATTGCCGCAACAGTTGCAAGCTCAGTATCAAGCCCGAGTAACAGCGTTATTAAACCCAAATGGCTTATTGTTGAATAGGCTAACAAGCCTTTTAAGTCATGTTTGAATAATGCTATATAAGCACCAAACAACAGCGTAGCTAAACCCGTTAACCCAACGAGCAAGAACCACGTATCGGTGCCGGCTAAAGCAGGGTGAAAACGTGCTAACAAAAATATACCGGCTTTTACCATAGTTGCAGAATGTAAATACGCGCTCACTGGCGTAGGTGCAGCCATTGCATGAGGAAGCCAAAAATGAAATGGAAATTGTGCCGATTTAGTAAATGCACCCAATAGCACCAATACCAATGCTACTTCGTATAAATCGTGAGATTGAATTATTGCTTTACTCGCTAGAATAACATCTAAGTCATAACTACCAACAATATCACTCAATAACATTAAGCCAGCAAGTAATGCTAAACCGCCAGCACCAGTCACAGCAAGCGCCATGCGCGCGCCCTTGCGTGCTTCGGACTTATGCCACCAAAAGCTAATTAATAAAAATGAGCTGATGCTGGTTAATTCCCAAAACAACCACAGTTGAATGACGTTGTTAGACATAACAATACCAAGCATTGCAGTCATAAATAGCATTAAGTAACTATATAACTTGGCCATTGAATCGTTAGCGCTTAGGTAGTAACGCGTGTAGAGGATAACGAGCAAGCCTATGCCTAAAATCATAAACATAAACAATAAACTGAGGCCATCTAACCGCAGAGATAAATCGAGTCCTATTGACGGGATCCAAGCTAATGAATAACGAATGGTTTCGCCCGCTAAAACTGCAGGTGCATGGTATAGAGTAATCCCCAAAGCCGTCAAAGGCGCGAGAGCCGTTAAACTAGTGCTTAAATTGCGGGATAACTTACCTGTGCATGCAGAAATAACACTGCCAATTAAGGATAAC
The DNA here is from genome assembly GCF_000241185.1 of Pseudoalteromonas sp. BSi20495. Lineage (NCBI taxonomy): Bacteria > Pseudomonadati > Pseudomonadota > Gammaproteobacteria > Alteromonadales > Pseudoalteromonadaceae > Pseudoalteromonas > Pseudoalteromonas sp. BSi20495. The sequence goes on along the minus strand of NZ_BADY01000034.1, from coordinate 19,492 downwards.
AAGGGTATCCAGAGCAAAGTCATAATGTAGGGCCTTTTATAATCATAAGTTTATCAGGGCGTCACTCTTTTAGGATTAAGTGATGCTTTTACTGCCTGTTTTTTAACGACATTAATAGTTATAGTTATACTGAAAAACACTAATTTTGTCTATATAAAGCGGGGTTATATGAATGTTTTCAAAACAAAAACTAACAATTTTTTCAAGCTAAAAAAATCAATATAGCATTGCTGACGATTGTTAATTTAATATAGCCTTATTTATAGACGTAAGCTCATCTGAGTGACGGTAGAAGTCCCCCTTAGTCATATCTAAATACTTCAACCAAAGTTCCCTGTATTGCGTTGAGAGCCCTAATTGTTGATACTGCATAATAGACCACTTTTCACTTGGCTTATAAGCAATACCTCCTTGTTGACAACTTTCACTTTTATGCCAACCTTCTGGTGCAGGTTCACCATGTGTAATATATAAATTTGGTGCTACAAACCCACTTTGTGCGCACAACCATGCTTGTTTTGATATAGGCAAAGTATACTCATCCTCAAAACGGTTAAAGTGCATAAGTTCGTGTAAAAATATACTGTAGTTTGCCTGTGAGTTAATAAGCATTTTGCCTTTACTGACATTTGCAGTGCCATGCTTTGGCATCATTACTAAAAAATCATAATTGCTAAGAAGCTCATTTTTAAATCTAGAGGCCTGCCAATCACATTGCGCAGCATTATTGATATTACTTTTACAATTGAGCGCAGTCGCAACATAAACGGGCTTTGAAAAACAAAATATATTTTCGCGTGGCTCTGGCTGCCGATTGTATGTAGTTATAAAGTCACCTAATTTATATAAACCATTTCGGTGATCGCTCATTACAATTACATTAAACATACAGTGCTTTTTAGGCTCATCAATATCCTCTAAAAAAGAAAAGCCCAAATTTTGTATAAATTCACGCGGTATATTATTTTCCGCTATAGATAAATGCAACCTGAGGTGATTAAAAACATCCCCTTCTGGTAACTGCTTTATATCGGCTAAAAGCTTTAAATCATCCCAACGTGATTGAGCTAATAACTGAACAGCTAACTCTTTACGCTCAATTGCATTTAATTTATTTATACCTGCCAACCAAAATTGTTTAGCCGCATCACTGTCGTTATTATTTAAAAGTCTTATTGAATAAGCATATTGTGCAGAGGGAATGTGATTTCTAGCCAATATAGCAAGGGAGGTATCTGGTAGTTGCGGTAAATGAACCGCAAAATAATTAGGGAAGCGTCTATAGACTTTTAACACACTGGCCTTTGTGTTCAAAACATGCCAAAAGCCAATCGCGTCAAGGTGATTACCTGAGCCTGTTATTAAAAGGCTACACAGTAATACACATGCCAATTTTAATGCCTTAACTTGCGTCGTCACCAGCCATTAACTCAAGTTCTAAACGTGCATATTTATACTCAATAAACTCATGTACATTAGTTGCTAGAGCTAATCTAAAATAATCAGCGGCTAAGTATTTATCACCAGCAGCCTGATGCAATTTAGCTAAGTAAAAATAAGCTTCACATAAACGCTGAGCATATTCTTGTTCCGACTTAACACCCTCACTAATGCCAGATAAAAAAGCATGCTCGCTCATATCACCTGCAAAAAGCGAAATTAGTTGAAACGCCCATTGTGAATCGTCAAGTGCTGTTGCATTCGTTTTAAGTTCAACAAGAGCTTGCTCCTTATTTACCTTAGCATCTGCTAAATAAACCCATAATACACGATAAGGGTCATTTGGAGAGCGAGCTAAAAATGCACTAAAATCGGTTTTAGCAATACCAGACCTATCACCATAATAAAGTGCAATACCTCGATTTAAATAGGCGTATTCGTGATCTTCATCAAGCTCAAGGGCCGAATCGAAAAATTCATAAGCTTTTTCATATTGTTGCATTAACGTATGTTGAATACCCAAAAAATTATATACTTCAGCTAAATCAGGCTTAAGTTTTACAGCGCGGTTAAAATCAATACGCGAAAGCGTAGTCATGCCTAAGCTATCAAATAACACACCACGGTCATAATATAACTTCGCTTGTTGATCAGGGCTTAAATCTGCTCTATTCAATAACTCTGAGTAGCGTGCAATAGCAATTTCACTTCTAAAGTCAGAGGCTAAAGGTGCAGTAAATGGCACATTAACAATCGGGGTTGGTTCTGATTCTGTTGTAGTTTGGCAAGCGCTTAAAGACAAAATAGCGAAAGATGCCAAAGCTAAATGTTTGAGTATCATTAAAATCCTTAATACCAAGATAGGTAGCAATATGACAGACGATGTCTCAATAGGTTCATAGCAATTGATGAACTATTATTGCTCTAGGTAAACTGCTCAGTAATTAGGTAAAATTATGTTGTGAGTTTGTCACTTTTAAATTTGAACACTATTTATGAGTAATTTAGCTTCCTTGAATAATCTTTGTTTAAATTTAATTAGCCTCATTAAAGCATAAAAAAAGGGGCTAAACAGCCCCTCTTTTATATTATCCAGTAAATATCTGGATGAAGTATTAGCAATTACGCGTCAGTTGGCGCGTCAGCTGCAGGTGCTGCTGATTCCATTGCTTCTTTAATACTTAGACGTACACGGCCTTGGCGATCTACTTCTAGTACTTTAACTTTAACTTCTTGACCTTCAGAAAGGTGATCAGCCACGTTATTAACGCGCTCAGTACTAATTTGAGAAATATGTACTAGACCATCTTTACCAGGAAGAATGTTTACAAACGCACCGAAGTCTACGATACGTACAACTTTACCTTCGTAGATAGTACCTACTTCAAGTTCAGCTGTTAATTGCTCAATACGGCTAATCGCATTAGCTGCACTTTCGCCATCAGTAGCGGCAATTTTAATTGTACCGTCGTCACCGATTTCAATCGTTGTGCCAGTTTCTTCAGTAAGCTGACGAATAGTTGCGCCACCTTTACCAATAACTTCAGCGATTTTCTTCTGTGGGATTTTCATTGTGTATATGCGAGGAGCAAACATTGATAGCTCTTCAGAAGGAGCAGAAATCGCTTCATCCATCACTTCTAAGATATGTAAACGTGCAGCTTTTGCTTGTTTAAGCGCAATTTGCATGATTTCTTGAGTGATACCTTCGATTTTGATATCCATTTGAAGTGCAGTAATACCCGCAGCAGTACCGGCAACTTTAAAGTCCATGTCACCTAAGTGATCTTCATCACCTAAAATGTCAGAAAGAACAACGAATTTATCGTCTTCTTTAACTAGACCCATCGCAATACCGGCAACAGATGCTTTAATTGGTACACCCGCGTTCATAAGTGCTAGAGAAGTACCACAAACAGACGCCATTGAAGAAGAACCGTTTGATTCAGTAATTTCAGATACTACACGAATTGAGTAAGGGAACTCAGTTAGTGTAGGCATTACAGCTGAAATACCACGCTTAGCAAGGTTACCATGGCCGATTTCACGACGCTTAGGAGAACCAACAAAACCAGTTTCACCTACACAAAATGGAGGGAAGTTATAGTTAAGCATAAAGTGGTTTTTATGAGTACCCGTTAAATCGTCGATTAACTGTGAATCACGTTCTGTACCAAGTGTCGCTGTTACTAACGCCTGAGTTTCGCCACGAGTAAAGATAGCAGAACCGTGAGTACGCGGTAATACGCCAGTCATTACGTCTAGTGCACGAATCATATCTGGTTCACGACCATCGATACGTTTTTCGCCAGCAGCGATACGGCCACGAACGATTTTCTTCTCAAGTGAACCGAAGATTTTGCCAATTTCTTGCTTGTCTAAAGACTCGCCTTCAGCAAGTTCAGCTGTTAATACTGCAACAACTTCATCCTTCGCTTCGCCAAGTGCTTCTTTACGCGCTACTTTATCAGTGATTAAGTAAGCTGCGCCTACCTTATCAGCAGCGATAGTTGCTACTTTATCTTCAAGTGCAACATTTTTCTCAGGTGCAGTCCAATCCCAAGTAGGCTTGCCTGCTTGCGCTTTAAATTCTTCGATTGCAGTGATGATCGCTTGAGATTGCTCATGACCATATACAACAGCACCAAGCATTACGTCTTCAGCAAGTACGTTAGCTTCTGATTCAACCATAAGTACCGCTTTATCAGTACCGGCTACCACTAAATCAAGTTGGCTTTCTTCAAGCTCTTTTAATGTAGGGTTAAGTACATATTCGCCGTTGATGTAACCAACGCGAGCTGCACCAATTGGGCCACTGAACGGGATACCAGAGATAGCAAGTGCTGCTGAAGTACCAATCATCGCAACCATATCTGGTTGGATTTCAGGGTTAACAGAAACAACAGTTGCAATAACTTGTACTTCGTTTACAAAACCGCTTGGGAAAAGTGGACGAATTGGACGGTCAATAAGACGTGCAATAAGTGTTTCGCCATCGTTAGGACGACCTTCACGCTTTAAGAAACCACCTGGGATACGACCAGCAGCGTACATACGCTCTTGGTAGTTTACCGTTAATGGGAAAAAGTCTTGACCTGGTTGTGCTTCACGCTTACCAACAACAGTTACTAAAACTGAAGTGTCGCCAATGCTTACTAGTACTGCGCCGTCGGCTTGACGAGCGATTGCACCAGTTTCTAGTGTCACTGTGTGTTGACCTAGTTGAAATTCTTTAATAATTGCTTGCACTTAAAATATTCCTTAAATGTATTCTAATAAGTTGTCATCAAAGTACCAATTACAGTACATAATTGTATTCAGTTGGAAATCAATTAAGTACTACAATTGGCAATGATGTGGATAAGCGTAGATAAACCTTTTTATCTACGCGCATAGTATATACCAAAGCTACTTCAAAATGCGAGTCTAGGGTGTGTTGTTCTTTGCGGATTGAAATTTGTTCAATCTAACTACTCGATTTCAGCTGGGCTTATTTAGCGGTTAAATACAATAGCTCTTGGTAAGCTATGAAATGGGGGTTTTATATTGCAATTCAATAGGTTTAAGAATTTTCTTAATTTAAAAACACAAATTTCAGGCACAAAAAAAGGAGCTAAAAAGCTCCTTTTTCTATAATCTAGTTCTTAGCGACGTAGGCCAAGTTCTTTGATTAGTGCAGTATAACTAGTGATATCTTTACCTTTAAGGTAATCAAGTAGTTTACGGCGAGTGCTTACTTTACGAAGCAGACCACGACGTGAGTGGAAGTCATGCTTGTGATCAGCAAAGTGACCTTGAAGCTTGTTGATATCATAAGTAAGTAATGCTACTTGTACTTCTGATGAACCTGTATCGCCTTCTGCACGTGCAAATTTAGCAATGATATCGATTTTTTCTTGATTGCTTAGTGACATAGTAACTCCAAAAATTAAATTTAAAAGGTGTCTTAGCCGATCACTAATTCAGCCAAAACGATTAAGCGGGCGTATTCTACCAACTGTGGGAATAACTACAAGTTAATTATCCCCATCTACAACTAATAAGCCACTACTGGGCACATTAGTTGCTTATTCCGGCTTTACGTAATCATCTTGCTGGCTAGCAAGACCACGTTTAACCTTTAAATGTCCATTTGAGTTGCGCTCACCAGTACCAATAAATATATTATCCGCAACAACTTTAATTGCACCATCAGGTAAAGCGATTGGTAATTCTACAGCTTGCCCGTGACTAAAAATTCCCCCTTGTTCTTTTGTGATTTCAACAACGGGTAAGTCAGTTAAAGCAGTGTCTATAGGTAATAACAACGAGTCTAAATAAGTCGAAGGCGCAAGCTCTTCTTCTTTCGCTTTAGCAAGTAATGCTTCAATTTCATCAAGCGATACCATTTTATCTGCCGGATACTGACCAACAGCGGTTCTGTGGAGCATAATAACGTGTGCACCGCAGCCTAGGTTTTCGCCTAAATCGTCAACGATTGTACGAATGTACGTCCCTTTAGATACATGAGCCGTCATTTGTAATACGTTGTTTTGTTCATCAAATTCGTCAAACGATAAGCTAAACACGTTTATTTTTCTGCATTTGCGAGGTACTTCAATACCTTCGCGAGCGTACTTATATAACGGTCTACCTTGATACTTAAGTGCCGAGTACATTGACGGATATTGATCAGACTCACCAACAAAAGCAGCAATTTCTTTTGTTAGCTGTTCACGCGTTACGTTCACATCTTTAGTGCTAACAATTTCGCCATCAGAATCTGATGTTGTTGTACGCTCACCCAGTTGTGCACGAACGATATAGGTTTTATCTGTATCGAGTAAAAACTGCGTAAACTTAGTCGCTTCACCAAAACAAATTGGCAGCATACCTGTAGCAAGTGGATCTAAAGCACCTGTGTGCCCAGCTTTTTGCGCAAAATAAACACCTTTTGCTTGCTGCAGAGCTTTATTTGATGAAATGCCTTGCGGTTTGTTTAACAACAAAATACCGTCAACTGCACGGCCTTTACTGCGCTTTGCCATCTGTATCAGTGCCTTCTTCGCTATCTGTATCGTCTACGTGCTCAGTACTTTCTTCGCTATCTAAAACTTCATCAGCATCAACACTTTCTACGTCTTCATCAACATGCTTTGCGTTATCTTCGCGGATAATAGAATCCACTAAATTAGAAATACGCATACCTTCCATTAATGAGTTATCAACAACAAACTTTAACTCAGGCATTATACGTGCACGAATACGCTTACCAAGTAACGAGCGAATATAACCCGTTGCTTCATTTAGTACTTTTGCGCTTTGCTTTGCTGCATCTTCATCTTGTGTGTTAAACACAGTAATGAAAATTTTGGCATAAGATAAATCGCGCGATACTTCTACCGCTGACACTGTCACCATACCTAAGCGTGGATCTTTAATTTCGCGTTGTAAAATTACAGCAATTTCTTTTTGGATTTGCTGTGCAACACGATCAGTGCGAGAAAATTCTCTCATTATACTTGTCCTAAAATAATAACTTATTGAAATTAAATAATAAGTTAACTAAATAATGGATATGCAAATGGGGGCTAAGCCCCCATTTAAAATCTTAGCGTAGAGCGTGTAGAACGCCCGGGCGTTAACCTTAAGCGTTCAATACACCCTAGTAACAATTATAGAGTACGTTGTACTTCAACTGTTTCAAATACTTCGATTTGGTCACCAACACGTACGTCATTGTAGTTCTTAACGCCGATACCACATTCCATGCCGTTACGAACATCAGCAACATCGTCTTTAAAGCGACGAAGTGACTCAAGCTCACCTTCATAGATAACCACGTTTTCACGTAGTACACGGATTGGAGCGCTACGTTTGATAACACCTTCAGTAACCATACAACCAGCAATTGCGCCAATTTTTGGAGACTTAAATACGTCACGAACTTGAGCAAGACCAATGATTTCTTGTTTAAACTCTGGCGCTAGCATACCTGACATGGCTTGCTTAACTTCTTCGATTAAGGCATAAATTACGCTGTAATAACGAAGGTCTAAGTTTTCAGTATCAATCACTTTACGAGCAGAAGCATCAGCACGAACGTTAAAGCCAACTACAATTGCGTTAGACGCTGCAGCTAGGGTTGCATCAGTCTCAGTAATACCACCAACACCTGAACCAACAATCTTCACTTTTACTTCATCAGTAGAAAGCTTAGTTAGTGAATCAGAGATTGCCTCGATAGAACCTTGAACGTCTGCTTTAAGTACCACGTTAACTTCAGAAACATCGCCTTCAGTCATGTTAGTAAACATGTTTTCAAGCTTAGCTTTTTGCTGACGTGCTAGCTTAACATCGCGGAACTTACCTTGACGGTATAAAGCAACTTCACGCGCTTTACGCTCATCTTTAACAACAGTCGCTTCGTCGCCCGCAGCTGGAATACCAGAAAGACCTAAAATCTCAACTGGAATAGATGGACCAGCAGATTTAATGTCTTTACCGTTTTCATCGCGCATTGCACGAACACGGCCATACTCAAGACCACATAATACAATATCACCTTGGTTAAGCGTACCAGATTGAACAAGTACTGATGCTACTGGACCACGGCCTTTATCAAGACGAGATTCAATAACAACACCTGCAGCCATACCTTCAGTAGGTGCAGTTAATTCTAAAAGCTCAGATTGCATAAGCACAGCTTCAAGAAGGTCGTCAATACCTAAACCAGTTTTAGCTGAGATATGAACATACTGCGTATCGCCGCCCCACTCTTCTGGAATAACGTCAAGTACAGCTAGTTCGTTTTTAACGCGATCTGGATCTGCGCCTTCTTTATCCATTTTGTTTACAGCAATGATTAAAGGAACGCCAGCTGCACGTGCGTGCTGTACCGCTTCTTTAGTCTGTGGCATAACGCCATCATCTGCTGCAACCACTAGGATTACGATATCTGTCGCTTTAGCACCACGAGCACGCATTGATGTAAATGCAGCATGTCCTGGTGTATCTAGGAACGTGATCATATTGCCGTTTACATCAACATGGTATGCACCAATATGCTGTGTAATACCACCGGCTTCGCCTGAAGCAACTTTTGCAGAGCGAATATAATCAAGAGTCGATGTTTTACCGTGGTCAACGTGACCCATAACAGTTACTACTGGAGCACGTGGCTCTGACTTACCATCTTCATGGCGGTCATTAAGTACTGTTTGCTCTAATTCGTTTTCTTTAACAATGATAACCTTGTGACCCATTTCTTCTGCAACTAATTGTGCAGCTTCTTGGTCAATCACTTGGTTAATGGTAACCATGTCACCCATTTTCATCATTGTTTTTACAACTTCAGCGCCTTTAACAGCCATGCGTGATGCAAGCTCAGCTACTGTAATTGTTTCGCTAATACGCACTTCATTTTTAACATCAACAGTTGGTTTTTGGAAACCATGCTGCAGCGATGCTGGTGCTTTTAACTTAGACTTGTTACGGCCTCTTGACGCTGCAAATTTATCTTTTGCTGGCGCTTTTTTCTTTTCTTAGCACGGCGTGTACCTTGCTCATCACGAGCATCGGCAACATCTTCTGCTTCACGTGCGTAAGTAGAAGTCGTAAGATGGTGATCCGCTGTTTCTTCGCGTTTCTTACGCTCTTCTTCTTCTTTCTTCCAGCGTGCCGAGTTTTCTTCAGCTAGCTTTCTTGCTTCTTCTGCTTGACGTTTCGCTTCTTCTTCAGCTTTCTTCAATGCGGCCTCTTCTGCTTCTTTTTGCAGACGCTCAGCTTCTATGCGATCTTTCTCAGACTTAGCACTTTGCTCTGGGGTCATCTGCTTTTGTTTCGCTTTACGCTCTGCATCTGCTTTGCGTTTAGCTTCTTCTTTGGCTTTACGGTCAGCGTCTTCTTTCGCTTTGCGCTCTGCCTCTTGTTTCGCTTTTAATTCTGCGGCTTCTTGCTCAGCTTTTTGCTGCTCTTCAAGACGTACTTTTTCTTCAGCGGCTAGGCGTGCTTGCTCTTGTTCTTGTTCCATTGCGCTTTTTTTCACGTACGTACGTGTTTTGCGAACTTCAACTTGAACAGCTTTAGCTTTACCCGTAGAGCCAGTCACACTTAATGTACTTTTGCTCTTACGTTGTAAAGTCATACGCGCTGGACCATCTGAACCTGTACCGCCATGATGCTTGCTTAAATGATCAAGTAACGTTGCTTTTTCAGCTTCTGTTACATTATCAGTTGCTTGCTTAGTGATACCTGCTTGTGAAAACTGCTGTAGCAATTTATCAACAGTTGTACCTATATCGCCGGCTAGTTTTTCAACATTTACTTCTGCCATAGTGTGTAATACCTCCGTTAATAAATTACTCGTCTGCAAACCAACAAATGTTTCGTGCAGCCATAATTAGTTCACCCGCTTTTTCAGATGAAAGTTCTGTAATATCAACTAATTCGTCAATACCTTGCTCTGCCAAGTCTTCAAGTGTAACAACACCCTTGCTTGCCATAACAAATGCTAAGTGACGCTCTAAGCCTTCAAGCGCAAGTAAGTCTTCAGCAGGCTCTGCGCCTTCTAAGCTTTCTTCCGTTTTAAGTGCTTTAGTTGTTAATGCATCTTTTGCACGTGAGCGCAGCAGATCAACTGTTTCTTCGTCTAAACCATCAATTTCTAAAAATTCAGATGCTGGTACGTACGCCACTTCTTCAAGTGTCGAGAAACCTTCATTTATAAGTAATGAGGCAAACTCATCATCAATTTCTAAATTTTCAGTGAATAAGTTAAGCAACTTATCTGATTCAGCTTCATTTTTAGTACGCATGTCTTCAACAGTCATTACGTTTAGTTCCCAACCTGTTAGTTGGCTTGCTAAACGAACATTTTGACCATTACGACCAATCGCTTGCGCTAGGTTATCTGCATCAACTGCAATATCCATTGAGTGAGTGTCTTCATCCATTACGATTGAAGCAACTTCTGCAGGTGACATTGCATTAATAACAAACTGCGCTGGATTATCGTCATAAAGAACGATATCAACACGCTCGCCGCCAAGTTCTGACGATACAGCCTGAACACGTGCGCCACGCATACCAACACATGCACCAATTGGGTCAATGCGTTTGTCGTTAGATTTAACTGCAATTTTAGCGCGAGAACCTGGATCACGCGCAGCTGCACGTAACTCAATCATTTCTTCGCCAATTTCTGGCACCTCAATGCGGAATAGCTCCATTAGCATTTCAGGCTTAGAACGCGTTACAAATAATTGTGCGCCGCGAGCTTCGGGCTTAACTTCGTATAAAAGACCACGGATACGGTCACCCGGGCGGAAGTTTTCACGTGGAAGCATATCATCACGGTAGATAACAGCTTCAGCGTTATTGCCTAAATCAAGAACGATAGAATCACGTGTTGCTTTTTTAACAACACCGGTTACTAACTCACCAACTTGATCTTTGTATGCATCGACTACTAAAGCACGCTCAGCTTCACGTACTTTTTGTACGATTACTTGCTTAGCCATTTGCGTAGTTATACGGTCAAATTTAATTGAATCTATTTGCTCTTCAACGTAATCGCCCATCTGCAAATCAGGTTCTTCAACCTGCGCAGCTTCTAACGTAATTTCGCTGTATGGGTTCTCTAAAGAACCATCTTCTAATACTGCTGCAATCTGCCAACGACGGAACGTATCGTAATCGCCGGTCTTACGGTCAATTGCTACACGTACTTCAATTTCGCCATCATGCTTTTTCTTTGTCGCTGTCGCTAATGCGAACTCTAAAGCTTCAAAAATCTTTTCTTTTGGAACCGCTTTCTCATTGGAAACGGCTTCAGCAACCAATAATATCTCTTTTGCCATGGGTAATGCCTCGCTTGCCCTATTCCTTCGCACTCGAATTTAAAACTTAGCGATTAAATTCGCACGTTCGATGTTACTAAGCATGATTAGATGCTCTGCACCATCACTAGATAGTGTGATCATATCGCTGCTAACTGCTACTAAGTCGCCCTTAAAATTACGGCGACCATCCTGTGGAAGTTTAGTACGCACGCGTACTTCCTCTCCTTGCGCCTGCTCGTAATGATCTTGTTTGAATAATAGACGATCAACACCAGGAGACGATACTTCCAAATCATATTCATTTGTAATTGGGTCTTCGACGTCTAAAATCGCACTAATTTGGCGACTTGCATCCGCACAGTTATCAACTGAGATCCCATCCTCATGAGCAATATACACTCTTAAGGTAGAATGGCGACCCGCTTGTACAAACTCAAGACCATGTAATTCAAAGCCTAACATTTCTACCGCTGGCGATAACATGGTTACTAAATCTTGTTCAAGTTTTGTCACGAAAATCCTCCATACAAACAAAAAAAGGGCTTATAGCCCTAAAATACTGAGTTTAAGTTTTGATTTGATGACAAAAGCCATAAATCGAAAGGTGCAGATACAACAACGCCCCGAACCAAGCGGGGCGTCACACCAATAAAGCATAAAACTGTGTGGCCGAGGGCCGAGCTTGGTTGCGAGTCAGTAACTGACCAAATTAAACTGCATTAGCCTAAACGCAAAACGCGCATTACTTAGAATGCGCGATATAAATTAATAAGCTTACACTTATTAGTAGAATTGGTTGCGGGAGCCGGATTTGAACCGACGACCTTCGGGTTATGAGCCCGACGAGCTACCAGACTGCTCCATCCCGCGCCAATAGATATTAAATCTTAATTTAATATCGCTGTTAGCGGTTATACAACACACTAAACAATGGCGGCTATTATAAGGATGTGCGGGATAATTAGCAACCATAATAACTAATAAGTTTATAAAATTTGCAATTCGTCAAGTTGTTAATTTAATGTATTACAAATTAACATTTGTTGTAATAACCTTTAGGGCCTCATTATCTTGCGAGCCTAAATTTAAAGCACCCGTTTAGCTTCTACACAAGGCTGTGTCGATCATGTGTGGTTATTCCTCACAAATAAGCGATAGCACAGCATAAATGCCAAACATACGCTGTCCTTAGGTAAAACAGATTTAATCCTCAAAGATCAACAACCCCAATCGTAGCATTGAAGTAAATATTAAACAGCCATCCCAATGAATAGATAATCAATCTCATTAACAAAAACAAAATAAATAAAATCAGTAACTTATTAATTAAACCTTCTATTTAAGCCAATAAACCCGTGCGGTTTCAACTTCTCTAGCTATAATAAAAGCAACGAAAGCAATAACAATCACAATCACACTTAATGCAAAGAGGCATTTAATGAACACAAACCAATCAGTATTATTAAAAAGCCTACAGATTGTTAAGCCGAATTTCCATGCTTTTACAGCACGCTTTCATCGTAAATTAGCAGAATCAGGTATTGTAATGAATTACCCAACTGCAAATCAATTCAACGAAAAAAGTTATACGTTTTACTGCGTGCTAGAGCGCATAATTAAACATTTAGATAATCCATCTTCTGTCACTCCTTTTTTAACACATTATTTAGAACACCTAAATAAACGTAATATTCAGCAAACTGATATTAAAATATTGTGTGATATTTTTTACGCTACTTTAGAAGCTCATCTTGGTCAGCATTTTTGCTTACAAAGCCAAACCGCATGGCAAGAATTTCTAACCTTTTTTGAAAACTGCACTAACAGTTCACTTTTCAATATAAGTAACGTTATTTCACTTCAACAACGAATAAGCAAAACAAAAAATAATACCAATTAGAACCTGTATTTATTGCTCATTCTTTTATAACAAATGCGCTTATATATAAGTAGGTATTGAAATACATATAAGCTAAGCATAACAACACTCAAGTTTATAATGAGCCGGTTAAGCTTCATTAAGTAGTAAAAAACAGCCCCTTATAAAACCAGCAAAGCTCAATACCTTTTTAGAATTAGCTCATCGAGCATTAAAAACACCAGCTATTGTAAAACTCCACGCATAATTAAGCGGTACTACAACACCTTTAAAAGATCGTTTTACGACACTTTGGCGTACTAAACATATTTGGTTCTAAGTATGAAACACTATAAAACACTCAGGCTTATTTTGGGCGACCAACTAAACCCATCGCATTCTTGGTTTAAACAAAAAGATAATGAAACCCTTTATATTATTGCTGAACTTGCACAAGAAACTCATTATGTTAAACACCATATCCAAAAATTATGTGCTTTTTTCCATGCTATGGAAAACTTTGCTTCAGCGTTAAGCCAGGCTGGTTTTAATGTATTGCATTTAACCTTAGATGAGACTTGTAACGACAACAATTTACCCGATTTGCTTAACCGTATTGCAAAACAATATCAGTGCTCGGCAATAGAGTATCAATACCCTGATGAATTTAGACTTCACTCGCAATTAGAACAATTTAAAAAAACGCATATGCTAAGTGTGAGGGCTGTGGATAGCGAACATTTTTTGTTCCCCTTTTCACAAATTAAAAAACGCTTTGTAAAAAATAAACATGTAACGATGGAGCATTTTTATCGCGATATGCGCAAGCAGTTTGATATTTTAATGGACTCCGGTAAGCCTGAAGGAGGTAAATGGAATTTTGATAGTAACAACAGAAATAAATTTTCTAAGAACGACATACACGACATCCCCTCTCCAAAGCTATTTACTAATGATGTAAAGTCAATTATATCTCGCTTAAACAAACATAAAGTCGCTTATTTTGGCAGTATAGATAATCAACTCACTTGGCCAACAACGCGAAAGCAAGCAATTAGTAGCCTTGATTACTTTTGTGAATATTTGCTCGTTAATTTTGGCAAATTTCAAGATGCTATGACTGACCAGAGTAACCATAATACTAGCCTTTACCATAGCCGTTTATCGTTTGCTTTAAATACAAAAATACTACACCCGCTTTATGTAATTAAACGCGTAATTACTGAATATAAACAAAGACCCAGCGAAATATCCATTTCACAAGTCGAAGGTTTTATAAGGCAAATACTGGGTTGGAGAGAATACGTACGCGCCATCTATTGGGTTAACATGCCCGACTACGCAACTAAAAATCAACTACAAGCCAATAATAAAATGCCATCCTATTTTTGGACTGGCTCTACTAAAATGAATTGTTTAAGCCACGCACTTACACAAAGTTTAGAAACCTCATACGCGCATCATATTCAGCGCTTAATGGTTATTGGAAACTTTTGTATGCTCACGGGAATTAATCCTGATGACGTAGATAATTGGTATTTAGGTGTCTATATAGATGCAATCGAGTGGGTAGAAATGCCTAATACTCGAGGAATGAGCCAATTTGCCGATGATGGCATTATTGCTACAAAACCCTACGCAGCAAGCGGAAACTATATTAATAAAATGAGCGATTATTGCAAGCGTTGCCAATACGATGTTAAACAAAAAGTGGGAGAAAAAGCATGCCCCCTTAATAGTCTGTACTGGAACTTTATGCACACCCACCGCAGTAAATTAGAGAAAAACCCGCGTATAGGCATGGTTTATAAAAACTGGGACCGACAAACCGAAGAGCAAAAAACAGTGCTATTAAAACAAGCTGCTGCGCATTTAATTGATTTAGAAAGTTTGTGATATATAAAACAGGTAAACTTGTTAATTAAATGTTTAATTCTTCTGTCATTGTAATGTAATAGCGCTATCTTTTAATAGCGTTAATTTTTAAATACAGCAATGAGATAAAAATGAAAAAATATTAACGTCGGCAATTATATTACTTACAAGTATCAACCAAGCACACGCATTTAGCCAAGAAACCCATAAGCGGATTGTTATTGACGCTGTAAGTTATATGGAGCAAAACCCACAATCAACGCAATATGCAGCACTGTCGCAATATGCTTTACAAAATAAAATGTCAGTCTCACAACTGGCTGAGCTACTAGGGCAAGCAGCCTATGATGTTGATGATTTTGAAGATACTTTTTTATGTGGTGCCATTACCGGCTCTTGTGTCCAAGCTCCTCTTTGGGGCGCGGCTGAAAGCATTGTAAAATATACTAGCTATTGGCACTTTCAAAACCATGCGCAAGGCGCTGATCAGCATGGTAATGATTTTGGCGGCTATAACTACGACAAACTCACTGTATGGGGCACCATTGATAGCTTAGCTGCGGCTTGGTTAAAAAGAGACTATTTAGATGATGGAAAGGGAAGAGAAACGGGCTGGTTTAATGCTGACTCTTCAAAATATAATAGTTATGACATTACCGAAGCGCATTACCGAATTGATAGTCAATCAAACTATAGTATGTATAATGATTTTGAAAAAATCCCTTTTCAACCAATCGATAACTTAGGCCAATACTGGTTTCAAAGCTATTTAGACAGTGGTAATCCACAGGTACTGGGCTTTGTATTTCATACAACTGATTTACTTCAGCCGCATCACACATGGACAACTTCAGATTTAAATCACTCTAGCTGGGAAGGCTGGATAAAAGATTATTATGATCAAGAACAACTCAATGATCCTAGCTTAATACGTCAAGCAATAAATACCTTTTCACCGTTAGATAAAGCCTCAACGGATGTACGTCCATTGCTAACCCAAGGCGGCTCTTTTTCGTACGCTCAAGGCGGTATTGTGCTTAATTCGGAAGATCATTACGACCGTGTTGATACCGCAAAACAAGTTATCCCTCATGCTATTGCAATGGTTGTACATTTATTAAATCATGCCATGGTTGCCCGCTAATGAGGTATTTAGTCTACCTATGTGTAGTAATGTTTGGGCTGCTTTACAGCAGCCAAGCATTTACGAGTGTTGAAAAGTACACACCCGCTGAAATACAGTTGATGCATCAAATATATCAACAGCAAAATAGTGACATTAGTCTTTCGCAAACACGTTATCGTTTATACGAGAACCAATTTTTACTAAGTGAAGCAAAACGCCTAATGCCCAACAAGGTAGCGCGTTTGTCTGATGTCGGTTTTACCACCGGTTACCATGTAGAGCGCTACCTAAATAACCTTTTTATAAATCAACTACATTTACCACCGAGCATCGAAGCTTCTAATAATGTTAAACATTTTACGGCCAGCTGGCTTACAAACACATTAGGTGAATATCCTGCGAATGGACAATATTCTGAAACGCAAAAAAACACATTAAATTTAGTAAAACTTGAAAATTTTGCGTTTCCTGCAATGTCTGTTTATGACTTCATTAAACCACTTTCTATGCAAATACGGTTTAGATTGCATCAAGGCGATAACCAGTTATTTCATACAGAAATAGCTAAAAAGCATCAATATTTTATAAATTTAGAAAAAGCGACCAACGCGTTTAAAGCAAAAGATATCAACATTGATAATTTAATAAGCATTGCTCAAGGTGACATCTTGCGCCCTTCGATTCAAAGCTGGCTTGGCGTAAAAGACATGATGCATGGACAAAGCCCGATACTCGAACAATTAGAAAAACAAGTTTCCGAACAACAAATAAATCAGTATTACCAAAAGAATAAAAGTCGCTTCAAATATTTATACCAAATAACAGCCCAAGGTGCTGAATTTAAAAACAGAAATGACGCGGTTAAATTTAAAAGTGAAGTGGCAAAGAGTACTTTCAAAGTTGCTTTAAAAGCGGCTAATATGAATGATATTTATAGTAAATTTAATAATAATATCAATCGAGAGCATAAAAAAGAGTGGGTAGTACAACTTGCATTTACTCAAAATGAGAATGAGCTTTCTGAAGTCATTCGTTCGCCAACGGGATTATGGGTTGTGGTGTTAACTAGTGACTATGAATATAAATATTTTGCAGCAACGGGCCAAACAGTTCGCTATCAAGCGATTAAGTCTGTGGCGTTACAAAATGCGCATCAGCAATACCAGCAAAAGTGGGCTGCGTGGCACACACAAAATGAGATTAAGTTATGAAAATAAAGCTCTCGGCACTCATTATAATGTCTTTAGGCATCACCCTCATATACTACTTATCTGGCTCCACCGAGCAGAAAAAAATGGCACTAGCGACTAAACAACCAACAGATGAGCGTCCTACAATAAAGCAAACAGTACACACCGTAAAAAAAATTGAAGATGTACATTCTTCAAATATTAAAAAAAGTACCTTGAATGAGTATGCTCAACTGGCAATTACCGAACCAAATTACTTACCCCCGCTAAATAAAAGTAAACTAAGCAGTGTTCAATACAAGGGGGATTTAGACGACCATAAAGCCTACGAACAATTTCAACAAGAGAAGCGGCGCGCACTAGAAAGTAGCTTTGTAAGTGCTGTTAATAGCAAAGTAGCAACGCTAGAAAACTTACTTGCTAAAGGGCGTAAACAAGGAATGAAGCAAGAGCAGCTTCAAGAAGCGATTGATAAAATTGCTCTGCTGAAAAAAACACAAAAGCACTTAATTAACCTGAACTCTGGCCAAGAGATTTACTAACGTATTGAATAATCGTGATATTTAAATTTATTTTCTCTAGCCAACGATTTTCAGTGAAAACAAGGCGAATTTACGCGTCAATAGCTAGCCTATTGCCAGTAAATTCAACGTAGTTAGCGCTGAAAATAGCTGCTTGAGATAGATTTATTATCCAGAGTTCAGGTTAATTAGCCAAGATTAAGAGAACGCTCTAGATTCAAGACTATTTAAAACTCTATTGCATAAAAAAGCCGTCTCAAGCGAGACGGCTAAACAATCAGGGAAACTAAGGTTAAACAGGGTTTATTTATCTTCGATTAAATGACCTTGCCCTATCTGGATTTTACGAGGTTTAAGTGCTTCTGGGATTTCACGCTGAAGCTCTATGCTCAATAAGCCGTTAGCTAAATCTGCACCAAGTACTTTTACATGATCGCCAAGCTGAAATTTACGCTCAAAGTTACGCTCCGCTATACCTTGATGAATAAACTTACGTTCATTATTCTCATCTTTATTAGCCTTAGTACCGGCGACTTTCAACGTATTGTTTTCTGACTCAATGGTCAACTCGTTATCACTAAAACCAGCAACGGCCATAGTAATTCTATATTTGTCTTTATCGAGCGCTTCAATGTTATAAGGAGGAAAACTTGGCTGCTTGTCTGTACTTGCTGCCGCATCCATAAGTGATGCTAAATGTTCGAAGCCGATAAATGAACGATAAAGTGGTGATAAATCTACTGTACGCATAATAATATCCTCATATTTAAGCGATATTTTGCATGTGCTTTTCTATTGAACAAGCTCAAGCAAAGTATAATTAATAATATAAATTTCAATTGTTTAAGTTTAATTTAGGACCCATCAGGCGTCCTACTTAACTATATATGGACGGTAAAATTGTTTTCAAGTAAATTTATTAAAAAATAAAATATAAATTTAAGCGCGCTATTAAACACGCCTAAATTTATGCATAACAACTTAAGAAAATGTTCCTCTAATAGGGTAATCATTTTCGCGTGTATATTGAATACCTGAAAGTAACTGCTGCATATCAGGGCGTGAAAACGGGCTGTTTGATTTATCTAAAACTTGCACTTGATTTTGCTCGTTTAGGACAATAATTGCAGGCTCTGCAAACGGATGATCTGTCTCAGTGTTACTTCTTGGCTCACTGATATACAAACCTAATTCAGTCATTTGCTCAAGCGTTAAATTATAATAAAGAGGAAAATTAACGTCTAGCTTTTCAAAGTGCGCTTCCAACTGAGCATGGCTATCACCACTTACAGCAACAACTTCAACACCAATATCTTTAAAATCTTGAGTCATTTTAGCCAAAGCATTTAATTGCTTCGTACACATAGGGCAATGCTGACCTCGATATGTAGTGGTACAGTGATTTTGGCCACCCATTAAGAAAGAAATGTTATGCTAATAAGCATACAAATTTGGGTGAAAAAATGACGAAATTAAAACGCGCAACATATTCAGCGGCAATTAAATTAGAAACGGCTCAGCTTGTAGTAGACCAAGGTTATACGCAAGAAGACGCAGCAAAAGCTATGGGGGTGGGTAAATCAACCGTCAGTAAATGGGTTACTCAATTAAAGCTAGAACGCAATGGTCAGTCACCATCAGCGTCACCAATGACGCCCGAA
>NZ_BADY01000035.1:0-8264 GCF_000241185.1 Pseudoalteromonas sp. BSi20495 | reverse complement strand
ACTTATATCTAAATCTAACACTTAATAACGAGTATCTTCGTTATGTCTGTGCCCACTGCCTAAGCAAATTATGATAAACCCCCGTTAACTGAATAATCTCAGGGCTATCTTCTACTTTGCTGCGCAAACTTTGAATCGACATATCTAAATCAAATAATAAACCACGTTTTTCGTCGCTGTTAACCATGCTTTGCAACCAAAAAAATGAGGCTAACCTTCGCCCACTTGTAACTGGCATTACACGGTGCAGGCTGGTTGATGGGTACAACACCATACTCCCAGCTGGTAATTTTACGCTGTGCGATCCATACGTATCTTCAATAACTAATTCTCCACCCTCATAATCTTCAGGCTCATTAATAAAAAGCGTCATTGATACATCTGTTCGTACTTTTACAGGCGTACCAGGAACCTGCCTAATGGCATTATCGACATGCACACCAAACGATTGTCCGCCTTGATAACAGTTAAATAATGGAGGAAATATTTTTGCAGGAAGTGCTGCCGACATAAACAAATTGCTACGAGCGAGAGCTGCCATAATAATGTCGCCAAGCTCTTGGCATTCAGGACTATTTTCAGGTAACTGTAAGTTATTTTTAGCTTTCGTTGATTGATGTCCAGCCGTAATACTACCATCTGCCCACTGTGCTTTTAGTAAAACCTCATGACAATAAGCAACTTCTTCTTTAGTTAACAACTCTGGTATTTTAACTAACATGTGCGCCCTCTCACATAATAAAAAGAAAGGGCAGAAATTTCTGCCCTTAATGATTATCTACTCTTAAAGTAAAGTTTAAAAAGAGTAACTTGCCGTTAAGCTAAACTTACGACCTTCACCAGGAACAAAGTGTCCGCCACCTAACTGGTTAACGTAATCTTTATCACCTAAGTTTTCAGCATTAAGCTGCAAGCTCAAATCTTTTGATACATCATACGCAACCATTAAATCAAAAATAGTATAGCTTGGAGCACGAGCGCGAGTAGACGATGAGCTACTGTAACGCTCACCTAAATACTGCATACCTGCACCAAATGATAATTGCTCAGATATTTCGTATGTTGTCCATATGCTCGCACTATTTTTAGGCGTACGTGGTAACTCATTGCCTATTTGAATAATATCGTCACCTGATGCTTTAGTTACTTCGCTATCTTGATAAGTATACGATGCAATAACGGTCCACTCTTTGGTGATTAAACCTGTAGCTGATAACTCTAAACCCTGAACTCGTTGTTCGCCATTTAATAAATCAGCTCGTGTATCTTCTGCAAATGGATCATCGGTACGAGCATTTGTTTTTTCAGTACGAAAAAGAGCTGCATTAGTTTGTAAGCGACCATCCATTAAGTTCCATTTCGTACCTAATTCATAGCTATTACTTTCTTCTGGATCAAGATCTGCTGTATTTCCGCGAGTAGATACCGTAATACCTTCGGCTGAAGGATTAAACGAATTACCTGCCCCAAAATAAATACTGCCGTTTTCTGTAGGTTTATAAACTACAGCTGCATTCCAGCTGAATAAGTCGTCACTTGTAGAAATTAAAGCACTTGGGTTCGCGTAATCGTAATGGTAATCCGTAGTAAAGCTATCAAAACGAATTCCGCCTGTAACTTCCCATTGCTTATTAAGGGTTACTGTATCAAATGCATAAATAGCTTGGTTTTTAGCTTTAGCTTCAATACTTGTACCGTTACGACCGTACACACCCGTAAATGCAATTGTTGCATCAGGATTGTATAAGTCGTTACGGATTCCATCTTCAATTAGATTATCAGCCGTAGTTGCAACAAAGTTATGGCGTGTAAACGTTTCGTTTGCAAGTTCAATACCCACTACAACATCGTGAGTAAAACCAGCAAACTCGTAGTTACCAATTAAATCAACTTGTAATGCAGCCAATGAATTTTCTGTATCACGTGTTTTTTCATCTGCAAAGGTAATATCTGTATCGGTTGTAACTGAAAAGAAACGTGGTGCAGTTGTTACCGATTCACGCTTAACTTTACCTAAACGGACTTGTGTACGTAACGTAGTATTTTTAGAAAAATCATACTCATGACGGGCAGTTGTTGAATAAGCTTCTATGTCTTCATAATCACGGTAAACGTTACCATAAAAGTTATCAAAATCGACTGGTGGTGGAGCGTATTCATTGCCAACTAGTTCAGCAACTGGGGTATCACTTCTAACCCATGCAATACCGTAATCTGGTAAATTATCTTGTCGTTGGTATTCAAAATTAAGATCAAATCGACTGTTGGTTCCAAGCCCTGTAGCCAAAGCAACAGCAATTGCATTTTTTTCGTTTTCAACATAATCACGGCCAGCAACATCACCTGAATCAGACAATAAATTAACACGTAATGCGCTTGTTTCGTTTACTTGAATATTAGTATCAAGACGACCACGGTAATCGTTTTCTGTGCCTAAACGTAACGAAACATCATTAAAGTTGTCTAATTTCGCCTTTTTAGTTTCTAGATTAACGCTGCCGCCTGTTGCACCACGACCAGAGACTGCAGAACCAGGGCCTTTAGCTACTTCAACGGCTTCAATGTTATAAACATCGCGAGTGTATCCAGCAACATCACGAATACCATCAACAAAAATATCACTTGCGGCACTAAAACCACGAATAGACATGCTATCGCCAGTAGGAGAACCACCTTCGCCTGCAGCTAAAGAAATACCTGATACATTGCGTAATGCATCTTGTAAACTATCTACGTTTCTATCTTTCATTACCGCTTGGTTAATTACAGTAACTGTTTTAGCCGTATCGAGTAGCGGTTGAGTATATTTATGCGATGTTGATTTTTCTACAACATAGCTAGACTCAGTTTTAGTTTGCGCTTTCGTTACCGATAACTCTTGAACATCCTGTGCACTCGCCCAAGTTGAAAGAGTGGCTGTAACAACCGCCGCAATTGGTTTTGCGTAGGTATTCCCTTTATTCGATGGCTTACTCATGGTTACTCCGAGGTTTAAACTAATTAGGTACATGTTGAATTTCGGCAAAATCCTACCACCGTCACAAATAAATGTAAACGCTAATTGTTATCAGTTGCATTGTCATACCTGTTGTTATATTGTATGCGCACTTAAAAATTAACAGTAATTGCTCCATGTAATTACTCGTCGTAACTTTCAGGGTCTTTGTTGAACAATGCGAAGTTTAATTAAACCAATCAGTATGGTTATCGCGCTTTGTTGCGCTATGACAGTGCAAGCCGATACCGTTAGCGAATTAGAACAACTCATCAACCAATGGCTGCAAATAGAAAATCAAAACAATAAATTAAATACTCATTGGCTTGAACAAAAAAGCAGTATGGAGCAAACATTAACGCTTTTAGATGCTGAGCAGCAGCAACTTAGCGAGCTTAATCAGCGTAGAAAAAAAAGCACCAGCGAGCTTACTCAAAAACGCGAACAGCTTGTTACTAAACAATCGGAGCTTGAAAACGATCAACAACAATTAAACGAACAACTTACACGCATTTCCCAGCAATTACTTTCATTACAAGTGCAATTACCTCCGCCACTTTTAAGTAGCTGGAAAAACACAGGTGATTTAACTAACTCACAACTAAATACCACAGATAAATTGCAAACAGCACTCAAGATGCTGGGGTTATTACGTGATTTTCAGCAAAGGATTTCTATACACGAAATGGCAATTCTGCACCCTGACGGCCAAGAAGTATGGGTAAAACAGCTTTACTTAGGTGCAGCCCAAGCTTGGTTTGTAAGTGAAGATTTAAGTTATGTAGGCATTGGCTTTCCAAGTGATTTAGGCTGGCAGTGGGAGTTCGATCCGAGTATTAACGCTGAGCAAGTTGCATTAGGAATAGCTGTTCAACAAAAAAAGCGCGCTGCTGACTGGGTAACACTACCTATCTTAAGTTATGCAAAAAATACACAAAAAGGGGCTAAATAATGATTTTCGCCCGCATCCTTAAAATAGCTAATATTTTAGCTTTACTCTTTAGTGCAAACATCGTTTTTGCAGCAAGCAGTGATGACGCGCAACAAAGTATTTTAAGTGACATTAAAACAGCTCAACGCGCGTTGAATAAAACTCAAAATAACATTGCCAAAGAGCAAGCCGCTCTTGCTAAAAATATATTTAACAAGCAGCAATCACTGAGTAAATTAGGTGAGCAGGCTGCCGTTAACCGCCGCCTTGCTGATGAAGATACTTTGAGTTTAAATCAGCTGCAAACACGCCTAGATACATGGCAACAGCAGCAACAATATCAGCTAAATTTGTTAAATCGATTTGTACGCCAAAATAGTAAAAACCAACACATTACTAATGATCAAAACGAATTGTTGAAACAAGTAGTATCACTTATTAATGACCAAAAACAGGCACTTTATCCACAATTTAAAAAGCAATCGGTTGTGCTAAGTAATGGCGAATTAAGCCAAGCGAATACCCTGCAAGTAGGCCCAGTTGCTTGGTTTAGTACACAAACCCCAAAACTAGCTGGATTACTCGATTTAGACGACAAATCTAACGCGTTAAAGGTAGCGCTAGTGCAATCTACGAGTGACGATAACCCTCTCGATAATACCTTAAAACAAAATGGCGTAGGATCTACACTCCTCACTTTTGATCCGAGTTTAACGCATTTAGTAACGAGTCAGTCTCAACAAGAAAGCCCGCTGGAGCATTTAGAAAAAGGCGGTTTATGGGCTATTCCTATTATTTTATTTGCCTGCTTTGCACTAACTATCGCATTACTGAAAGCAGCTCAGTTACTGCGTTTAAATAAAATAAAAATGCACTCGCAATTGCAATTACAGAAATTGTTTATAAGTAAAAATAGCAGCGAATTTAATGGCATGCAGCAACAGCTATTTAACCTAACCTTGCAAAGCGAAAAAGGCCAAATACGAGATGATCAGTTATTTAACCAACTTATCCACGATAAACACAAGCTCGATAACTTTATTGGTGCAATAGCCGTTACTGCAGCAGTAGCACCACTACTTGGCTTACTGGGTACTGTAAGCGGTATGATCGAAACATTCAAAATGATGACCTTGTTCGGATCAGGCGATCCTGAGGTCGTATCAGGTGGCATTGCACAAGCACTCATAACCACAGAACTTGGTTTAGTCGTTGCTATACCAGCTCTGGTACTAAACGCTTTGTTATCGCGTAAAGCTAAAGCCTATTACAGCCAATTAGAAGGCTTTGCATTACAGCTAAGTCAGCTAGATGAAGGAAAAAACAATGTTTGATCAAATCATTAGTAACCCTATTTGTTGGTGCATTATTTTACTGGCTTTATTTGTGTATCAATTGATTTTTCATGACTTACTACATCTGAAACATTATCAAACACAGCGCAAAGGTTATTGGCAAGAAGTAAGCTCTATTTTAACTGCGGCTTTGCCACTACTTGGTTTACTAGGCACAATTGTTGGCTTACTCGATACCTTTAAAGTTATGGCTCAGGGTCATAATGAGTTAATGAGTGATGCAATTGGCCATGCATTACTAACCACTCAACTTGGTCTGGTGTGCGCTATTCCAGCTTGGTTAATGCAAGCCTATTTAGCATATTCGCAGCGCAACCCTAAATTACATGCACTAAGTAAACAATTAGGGTAATAAGCATGCAATCACGTTTAAAACATCGCTTAGAACAAGAATCTGGCCAACATATTGATATGTCGCCGCTACTTGATGTGGTATTTATATTGCTAATATTTTTTATTGTGACTACGGTATTCGTACGCGAGAGTGGCGTTGAGGTTGATAAACCACAAGCCGTATCGGCCAGCCGTCTAGAACAACAAGTTATATTTTTAGCCATAACAGACACCCAACAAGTATTTTTTGATGGCAGCCAAATTGGTGTTGCTGGCGTGCGCAGCAGCGTTGAACAAATGCTAAAGCAACAACAGCGCCCTGTGGTTATTCAAGCCGATAAAACAGTACCTACCGAGCTGCTTGTTCAAGTGATTGACGAGGCAAAGCTTGCCGGTGCTGCACAAGTTAATTTAGCGACCAAACAATAATATGTACGCGATTACGCCGGCCCAAAAATCACGAAATATTCGTCATCCATTGTTTGCATTTGCGCTAAGCTTAATAGTACTTACTGCTGCATTGTTACTTTTATGGCTCGCTCAACTAGCTGAACATATAGTGCAAGATAAAGTTATTGTACGCGAGGTAGCTATGGTGGCATTACCGCCACCACCTCCGCCTTCAATACAACAGCAACAAGCAAATGAGCCTGCGCAAAGCTTAATGGTGGAAGGCGCTGGCGCTTCTATTCAAGCAGTTAAAATTAAAATAAAGAGTAAACTAAAAATTGTAAGACCCGATACGCCAAGTGTAAAAGTAAGTACGCCACAATGGCAATCGGTCAATGTAAATTGGGATGCACTTAGCCTAAACCAGCTCGACGGCCTACCCACTTTACTCACACCAGTAAAAGCATTACTCCCAAAAAGCTTAACTCGCCAAGGTATTGATACATTTACCGTAAAGCTCGATGTACTAATTGATGAGGGTGGCAATGTAAGTTTGATTGAAGTGGTGCAAAATCCGTATCCGTCGCTTAAACCTGCAATCGATAAAATAATTAAACAGAGTCGCTTTAGCGCGCCTAAAAAAGAAGGCGAAGTCGTACGCGCTCGCTTTATTTGGCCCATTGAATTTAAACCTTAAGCTTTAAGCCTTATTAAAATGAAAAATATGAACGTAATTAAAACGCTAAAACCTTTCACTCACGCATTACTAACAACTTTAATGTGCTCATTGCCTTTATTAGCTGTTGGTAATGTGAATGCAAACACAGTAAGTACTCCACTGAAAGTAATTTTATCTCCTAGCGATCCAACATGGCAATTGGCCATAAATAATAAATTACTTAGTCCTACTGAAATGCTTATTGAACCGACTGAACGTGGCTTTGCACGCCAAGTGCAACCATTACTACAAGCAGGTAATTATAACGAAGTAGCCGCGCTATTTAAAAACCGCGACCTCACGCAAGATAGCACCGCACTCAATTTATTGCGTGCTCAGGTTTTACTCACCTTAAAAGAGTTCGATAACGCCGAAAATGCATATTTAGCATGTTTAAAAGCCGCACCTAACTTAGTAAAAGCACACCAAGGCTTGAGTCTTTTATACATGCAACAAGCAAATTACAACAAGGCACAAACACACCTAGTACACAGTATTGAACAGGGCCAAGCAGATGCACAAAGTTATGCGCAACTTGCTTATATTCATATACAACACAGCCAGCCTTGGAGCGCAGTAGCCGCTTATCGTCAAGCACTGATGCTTGCCCCTGAAACGCCTCAGTACCAACAAGGGCTATTGTTTGCCTTAATTGAATCGGGCGATTTAAATCAAGCAAATGCATTATTAAAAGAGTTACTTAATAAAACACCTGATAATGCTCAATTGTGGTTACAACGTGCACAAATAGCACTGCAATTAGAGCAAAATAAAAAAGCACTTGCCGCCATTGAAGTGGCCTTAAAACTCAACCCTAAAGATACCAGTAACCAGCTTTTAGCAGCTCAGCTGCATTTAAGTGAAGGCAGCACTGAACGCGCTGTTAGTTTATTAAAGCAAGGTTTAAAACACGCCACTAAACAGCAGCAAGTTGAGGTTATTAATACCACGATGCAAACTTTAGGCTGGCTTGTATCTCAACAAAAATGGGATTTAGCTAAAGAGCTAATAGGCAGCGCAAAAAGATTAACTAAGCAGCTACCCCGTGATGAACAAGCGCAGTTTTCTGTATACAGCGCACAAATTGCTATGCAACAAGGTAATACTAAGCGCGCACTTAAAAGTTTAAACAACGCACTTAAAATAAACCCGAATTTAGGTGATGCTTTACTTAGTTTAGCGAGTATTTATCGTAGTAAAGGCCAACTAACACAAGCCAAACTTATGTATGTTCGTGCACAGGCACTTCCTGATTACCAACTATCGGCATGGCTTGGGTTATCGCAAATAGCAATTGATTCTAAAGACTACTCTAGTGCGCTGAAGCATCTTAGAAAAGCATTGCAAGCTAACCCGCAACGCCAGGATTTGATTATCAATATTCGTGCACTTGAAAATATTGTGCGCCAAGAAGGGTAAGTTTATAGCTTTAACGTGAGCAAGCCAGGCGTCTACATTTCCAGCCATTGAGTTTCCCTGTAGACGCACAGCTTGCTGGCGTGTAAAAACGCAGTTTTTAAAATAGCTTAATAACTAGAAGCT
>NZ_BADY01000036.1:0-830 GCF_000241185.1 Pseudoalteromonas sp. BSi20495 | reverse complement strand
GATACAAAATATTATCACTGTATTTCACGTTGTGTTCGCCGTGCTTTTTTATGTGGCGAAGACCATTTCACCGGTCAATCTTATGAGCATCGTAGAGGTTGGGTTGAAGATAAGCTGCTTGAATTAGCTAAGGTATTTTGTATTGATGTATGCGCTTATGCAGTGATGAGTAATCACACTCACTTAGTACTGTATGTTGATGATAAAAAAGCAAACAGGCTGAATGATAAAGCGATTGTTATTCGCTGGCATAAACTCTGTAAAGGCACATTGTTAACGCAGAAATATGTACAAGGTGAAAAGCTAAGTAAAGCTGAACTTATCTTTTTTAATCAAACAGTAAAGGAATACCGAGAGCGCTTATCAAGTATTAGCTGGTTTATGAGGTTATTAAATGAAGACATTGCGTGCAGAGCAAATAAAGAAGATAACTGTACTGGCCGTTTTTGGGAGGGACGATTTAGATCCCAAGCATTATTAGATGAAGCTGCACTTGCCGCCTGTATGGCGTATGTCGATTTAAATCCCATCAGAGCCAAAATGGCAAATACACCAGAGGAATCAGACCATACCAGCATCAAACAACGCTTAACACGGGCAAACGAAGGCAAGCAACCAAAACAACTGCTCCGCTTTGCAGGCATGCCACGTCAAATAATGCCAAAAGGACTCCCGTTTGAGCTTAAATCGTATCTTGAACTTGTTGAGTTAACAGGGCGTTGTATGCGAGAAGATAAACGCGGGTATATTGAAAGTACACGCTTACCCTTACTCGAAAGAGTAAATATCTCCCCCGAAAACTGGTTAAAACTCACCACACAATTTACACG
>NZ_BADY01000037.1:0-7951 GCF_000241185.1 Pseudoalteromonas sp. BSi20495 | reverse complement strand
AGTCGTATTCCTGATCGAACCTGTCAAAATGCGCTCGAGTTACTAATCCCAAGTGAGCCGCCATTTAATCGACAAGTTACATTACAAATAAAATGTAACGATACTCAAAATTGGTCTCAGTACGTGCATGTAAGAATAGTTGAAATGGCACCTGTTGTGATCGCTAACGCAAATTTAGTGCGAGGTGAAGTAATAACAAGTTCTCACTTAAGTATTGAAATGAAACCAACACATTTTGTTAGAATGCAGTATTTAGATAACCCAGAAATACTTATTGGAAGTAGGAGCAAACGCAACATAAGAAGCGGGATGCCTATATTACTTAACCAAATATGTATGGTGTGCAAAGGTGATTCTGTAAACATTTTAGCTAACCTTAGAGGGTTGAAAATAAAGACAACGGGAGTTGCTTTAGAGGACGGAACAATTGGAGAACAAATACGTGTTAAAAACAAAAAAACGGGTAAAGTTTTAAATGCACGAGTGGATGGTGTAGAGTCGGTGCAGGTAAACATTTAATTCAAAATTATGCTAAAGTATTCTTCGTAGGTGCCGATATGTTGGCATAAGTTGGGTAATATACAGGTTTATTATTATGGTCAGTCAAGTTAATTCAGGTAATCAACAAACTGCTGCTTTAGCTAATGCTAAGCAACAAAAAGTTGATTTACAAAGAGATAATGTAAATACGCAATCACTTCAGTCTGCTTCACCTAAGGCCGCCAGTGACTCAGTAAGTCTAACGCCGCAAGCGAAAGAATTAAAAACGTTGCAAGAAAAAGCGCAGCAATCATCTGGTTTCGACAGTGATAAAGTTTCAGAACTAAAAAAAGCAATTACTGAAGGTAAGTACCAAATTGACAATGAAAAGTTAGCTAAAAACTTAGCTAGTTTCGAGTTTGACGTATATGGCTGATCATAACAGTTTAATTATCGTCAAGCTGAACGAGCAAGGAAAATGCTTAGATTCATTAGCCACCTTATTAAATGATGAGCTGACCGCGATTGCGTCTCGACGTGGCGAAGGTTTGAAAGAAATTGCTCAACAAAAAATGCCTTTTTTAACTAAGTTAAATTCTCTTGATAAAGAATTAAACAAACTCATTGCTAATAACGACGAACTGTCAGATGAAGTTCCTGATTTAATTTCCATTGTGCGTAGTAAACTTGAAAAATGTAAAAAACAAAATGATGTAAATGCACATGCGGCGCATCAAGCTCAATTGAGCGTTAAACAATTGAAAGAGATTTTAATTGGTGCTCCTTCCTCAACTACATACGATCAAGCCGGTGGCGAAGTAAACACCAACAGCCAACTTGTACGTAACCTAAAAGCCTAGATTGATTGGGTATAATAAAAAGTCATCATCCCTAATTAAATAAATTTAGTAATACGTTACTTTCTTTACTTCTCGAGGTTTAACTTCACCTATATATAAATCGTGAACACGTTTCATATTTAATTCAAGCTCAGTTACATAAGTATCATCTACAGCATACGTTTTAATTACTTGCGCCCCTTTTATAATCCCCTGCACTTTACTTTGTAAATAGTCATCTTGCGCTATTGAGCCTGCAACAGTAGTTCCGGCGGTAATTTTTTGCCCGTAAACTTGTTCTGTTAATTCTCGATAAGCCTCCAGCTTTGACGCTTTAATAGCCATTAGTTGCTTTTGCGAACTGTTAACGCCCTTTTGCAAGCTGATAGGCGCATAACCAATCGCTTTTATAATAGGGTAATTATTTGGCGCTACATATTTATATTCAACATGTTTATCAAACACGCTACTGCAACCACTTAGTGCTAAGCACCCCAGTGTGATAGATAATGATATTGCTCGCATTGTACATCGTCCTAATAAACTAATTATGTAACTATATGCACGTTTAATGCCATTTATAGTATTAAAAACAACGTTGGTATAGTCCTTGCTCTAAACACACTACTAGCTAAAGTTTAATTGGAGTAAGTGTATGAAATCGTTTTTATCATCAGTATTTGTAGGATTAAGCGCAACTGCTTTATTAACGTTTTCACCTTTCACAAAAGCGCAGTGGTATGAATCGACTGGGCACGCACTTGTTCAAAATGGGGATATGAGCGCAGCCAAATCTGCCGCTATAAAAGACGCAATAACCCAAGCTTTAGTATTTTCAGGCGCAAGAGTAAGCTCAGTGCAAACCTTGGTAGATGGCGTGTTAATGCAAGATCAACTTAAAATCAGTAGTCACGGTGAAATTCAAAAAATTGAGCTTATAAGCGAAAATAAATACGACGATAAATTTGCAATCACACTGCGCTTAGACATTTTCGCTCAAACAGAACAATGCCCGCAAAACAGCTTTAATAAATTTTTAGCTGTAACCCAAAGCCAGCTTAATCATCGCGAGCAAGCAAAAATGGGTCAAATTTTTGACATAGATAAAGCGGTTAGCAAAAATATTTTTTCGGCGCTGCAAAAATCAAAAATGAGTGCAATACCTGTTGCCTATTACAAAAACGCTATCAAAGTTGATAAATATTTTACTCAACAACATGATTACTCCACTGCCCAGTTAGAAGAAATTGCAACTCGCAGCAACGCTCAATATGTTTTATTAAGCCAAATAACAAACCTATCGACCAGTAATAAACTCAATAGTGAATATGCGTTTTGGCAAGATGAAAGCTACCAGCGTAGCTACCAAATAGAATTAACATTGTTTGATGGCACAACGTACGAGCAACTTTGGCAAAATAGCTATCAAAGCCAAGCAATTTGGCCATTCGAAAAAACAGCCATAATTGATGTAAACAGTGATAGATTTTGGCAATCACCTTTTGGGCAAAGTATAAGTGAAATAAATCACTCTTTAAGTTACGACATACAAGCTGCAATGGCGTGTTTACCAACGCAAGGTAAAATAATGCACATTGAAAACAGCAAAATAGTCTTAAATTTAGGTAAAGCACACGGTTTACAAAAAGGCCAACTGCTCAGCATTGCACATCATAATTACTTAACGGATGCAGCGGGTAATGTTATGCCGCATAAAGTAACCACACTTAACACCATTCGCGTTGAGCAGCTTTATCAGCAAACCGCAGTAGCAGTCAGTATTGATGACAAACCACTACCTGGCGTGCAAATTAACGATGTAGTAGAAATAATCAGCCAAGATCTTTAATTAACCTTTTTAGTTAATTTAGCTTTTAAATTAGGGTGAGCAGACAACCACTCGCCCAATTGTTCTACACCAGATAAATGCGGATAATGCTTTCTGCATGCAAATACCACATTACGCTGCTGATTAGGAAATATAGGCATGTAGTCAATACCCGCCCGCTCTGTGCAAGCAAGCTTTGGTACAAATGTAATACCGTCATCCATGGCCACTAACGCTAATAATGTTTCTAAACTATTACCTTTATACTGATTAGATACATCGACTCCTGCAGAAAAACAAAACTTTTGGGCTTGATCTTTAAAGCAATGGCCATCACTTAACATTAGTAGGCTGCACCCTTGAAGGTCGCTTAACGCCACTTTTTTATGCTTAGAAAGCGCGTTATCTTGTGATACCGCCACTAAAAAATCTTCTTTGTATAGAGCAACCGTATGATAATTAATAAGTTCTGGCACATCGGCTAAAATAGCAAAGTCGAGTTCGCCATTATTTAAAGCTTCTAAAATTGTTGCTGTTTGCATCTCAATAAACGAAAACTGACTATCAATAAATGCCGCTTTCATTGATGTTAATAACGCAGGCAACAAGTAAGGCGCAATGGTAGGAATTATACCAATGGTTAATTTGCCTTGCAGGGGTTCATTTGATGTCGCGGCTAATTCTTTCAGTATTTGTGTTTGCTCTAAAATCAGCTCTATTTGCGCCAATAAACGAGCGCCTTTACTCGTAAGAGTAACTTGCTTGGTGGAACGATCAAATAAAACAACACCCAGCTCTTGTTCAAGTTTTTTTACTTGCCCACTTAATGTAGGCTGGCTAACAAAACAGGCATCGGCAGCTTTACGAAAATGTTTATAGTGCGCGATTGCTTTTACATATTCGAAATCTTTTAAGTTCATATTCAGCTCCACCTGATAGTTTATAGCTATCAGTTTAATACAAACAAACGATTGGAACTATATTTAATTATTCACCATAATAGCTATCAACAAATCAAGAGGAACAAAAACTATGTTAAACAATATCGAAGGTCAAACAATCCCAAGTGTTACATTTGCAACTCGTGAAAATAACGAATGGAAATCAGTAACAACAGATGACATTTTTAAAGGTAAAACGGTTGTAGTGTTTTCACTACCAGGTGCATTTACACCAACATGTTCATCAACTCACTTACCGCGTTACAACGAATTAGCAGGCGTACTTAAGCAAAACGGCGTTGACGAAATTGTATGTTTATCAGTAAACGACACCTTTGTAATGAACGCATGGGCTGAACATCAAGAAGCGCAAAACATTACTTTATTACCAGATGGCAACGGCGAATTTACTGACGGCATGGGCATGTTAGTAGACAAAAATGACCTAGGCTTTGGTAAGCGCAGCTGGAGATACTCTATGCTGGTTAAAGATGGTGTAATTGACAAAATGTTCATCGAACCAGATTTACCAGGCGACCCGTTTGAAGTATCTGACGCAGACACAATGCTTGACTACATCAACCCTAAGCAAGCTAAACCAGAACCAGTAAGCATCTTTACTAAACCTGGCTGCCCTTTCTGTAAAAAAGCGAAAGAGCTACTTGCAGAAAAAGGTTTCGCCTATGAAGAGATTGTTATGGGTGCTGGCGCATCACTAACAAGCCTTAAAGCTGTATCTGGTCGTGATACTGTTCCACAAATATTTATTGGTGGTAAACACATTGGCGGCTCAGACGATTTAGAAAAATACTTTGCTTAATTAAGTAAAAATTAACAGGGGCCTATTGCCCCTGTTTAATAAAGGATACCTACTATGAAAGAATTGCAAACCGATGTTGTTGTTATAGGCGCAGGTACAGCTGGTTTAAGTGCTTATCGTAATGCTAAACAGTTCACACAAAACGTATTAATGATTGAATCAGGCCCATACGGCACCACATGTGCACGTGTTGGTTGTATGCCAAGCAAGTTATTGATTGCAGCCGCCGAAGCCGCACACGCAATTGAAATGGCACCTGCATTTGGTGTTCATAGCTCAAAGCCAGTCATTGACGGCAAAGCAGTTATGGCACGCGTTAAAAGTGAACGAGATCGTTTTGCAGGATTCGTAGTAGAAGCCGTAGATGAATTACCAGATGGAGATAAAATTCGTGGTTACGCTAAATTTTTAGACACAAACCGCGTACAAATAGACGATCATACAATTATTACAGCAAAACGCTTTGTAATTGCCACCGGTTCACGCCCTTCATACCCTGGCGTATTTAATAACTTTGGCGACAAACTTATTATAAACGACGACGTATTTGATTGGGATGACCTACCAGAATCAGTCGCTGTATTTGGCCCTGGTGTAATAGGTCTTGAAATTGGCCAAGCACTTAGCCGACTAGGCGTAAATGTAAAACTATTTGGTGTAGGCGGCGCAATTGGCCCACTTACAGATCCAGTAGTAAAAGACTATGCAAACACTGTGTTCGCTCAAGAATTTTTTGTAGATACCGACTCAAACGTATCTAACATGATGCAAGTTGGCAACAAAGCACAGCTAACTTACACCGACAAACAAGGTGAAAAACACACCGAACAGTTTGACTACGTACTTGCAGCCACAGGGCGAGTACCTAACGTAGATAAACTAGGCCTTGAAAACACCGGTATTGAACTTGATGAACGCGGCGTACCGCACGCAGACACACACACAATGCAATGTGGTGAGTCGAACATATTTATAGCCGGTGATGCCAGCAACATGATCCCATTGCTACACGAAGCATCTGACCAAGGTGCTATTGCGGGTCAAAATGCAGGGCGCTTTCCAGATGTGCGTATAGGTCTGCGCAGAGCTAAAATTGCAGCTGTATTTAGCGACCCACAAATAGCAATGGTAGGCGAAAGCTACAAGCAAATTACTGACCGATTAGGCCCATGCGGTTGTTTTGAAGTAGGCGAAGTGAGCTTTGAAAACCAAGGCCGAAGCCGAGTAATGCTTAAAAACAAAGGCCACATGCGTGTATACGCAGAGCAAGGCACAGGCTTATTTTTAGGTGCTGAATTTATTGGCCCACAAGCCGAACACATTGCTCACTTATTAGCATGGGCTGTTCAAAACAAAATGACCGTACCACAAATGCTTGATATGCCATTTTACCACCCAGTAATTGAAGAAGGCTTACGCACCGCCCTTCGCGACTTAAACGCCAAACTTAAATTTGGCCCAGACATTGTAAACTCATGTATGGAATGTGGCCCAGGCGCATAAACTGCTCATTGCACATACACTTGCTAACAAAGGCCAAAGTATTTACTTTGGCCTTTTTATTTTTATAAATTTTTTAAAGCAGACCTCTCAAATAATATATTTACTGTTACACTCAATTGATAACTCAATTAAAATGATGGAATAGCTATGTCCAATAATAAATTTAGACTTGTTACACGCAGTGATTTTGATGGCCTAGTATGCGCCGTCCTTTTAAAAGACTTAGACCTAATTGACGACATTTTGTTTGTTCATCCAAAAGACATGCAAGATGGCAAAATAGACATTACCGAAAACGACATTACCACCAACCTTCCCTACGTTGCAGGTTGTCATATAGCGTTTGATCATCACCTTAGCGAAACCGTACGTAACTCAAACGACATTAAAAACCATATTATTGATCCGCAAGCCCCTTCGGCTGCACGTGTAGTTTATGACTATTATGGTGGCGCTGAAAAATTTCCGAATATCTCAGTTGAAATGATGGACGCCGTAGACAAAGGTGATGCTGCTCAGTTTTCAAAAGACGAAATATTAAACCCAACAGATTGGGTATTAATGAACTTCATTATGGATGCACGCACAGGGTTAGGCCGTTTCCGTGAGTTTAAAATTTCAAACTACCAATTAATGATGAAACTCATTGACGCCTGTAAAGACCAAAGCATTGAACAAATACTACAAATAGAAGATGTAGCCGAACGTGTTGCTTTATATAACGAGCATAACGAAAAAGCAAAAGAGCAAATTACTCAATGCGCCACTGTCCATAAAAATTTAGTGGTACTTGATTTAACCCAAGAAGAAACTATTTACGCTACCAACCGCTTTGTTATTTACGCCATGTACCCCAACTGCAACATCTCAATTCATAAACTGTGGGGCCTTAAAAAGCAAAACGTAGTGTACGCAATTGGTAAATCAATCACCAACCGTACCTCAAACACCAATGTTGGCGAGCTATGCTTAAAATATAATGGTGGCGGGCACTTAAATGCCGGCACTTGCCAAGTAGAAACAAGCCAAGCTGAAGCCGTACTTAGTGAGTTAATCGATACAATTACAAGTGATGGTTAGACATTAAAATTTAGCGTTTTTTAAACTATTAATAGAGCGAGTAAATTGACGTTTACTCGCTTTTTTTGTGTATAAAAATAATAAAGCATACTTACAAAGCTATTACGATGGAGAACTCATACTCGAAGTAAAAGGCTGATTAAACTGATTAAACAGGACAGCCACTCTATCTAATTGTACAAATAATATTGTGTCATTAAATTTACTTTTTTGACCAAGAATTCATTTCTTTTTATATTATTATTTTTCGGGG
Organism: Pseudoalteromonas sp. BSi20495; assembly: GCF_000241185.1. Lineage (NCBI taxonomy): Bacteria > Pseudomonadati > Pseudomonadota > Gammaproteobacteria > Alteromonadales > Pseudoalteromonadaceae > Pseudoalteromonas > Pseudoalteromonas sp. BSi20495. Next base: position 207 of record NZ_BADY01000037.1, on the reverse strand, counting down.
GGATTACCAAATAAGCCATTATCACTGTTAAACTTAAATTACGCGCATGAAAATAGCTGCATCATTGCAGTTTTAATTTTTATTGAGTTGTTTAAACGTTATGCGAGTAGCTTTTCGCAGTTACTTATATTCGCTCGCCGTTTTCGGTTTAAGTTTTCACAGTAACTCACTTGTGAAGTGGGCCTCCCTACTGCACCGTGAAATACG